>VFJU01000279.1 GCA_009885905.1 Verrucomicrobiota bacterium | reverse complement strand
CGCGGATGTGGTCTTTAAGTTCTTTCTGTAGTTTAACTGTTAGGTCAGGCTTCTCCGAAGCTAGGTTGTGGGCTTCGCTCAAATCATCCGTGAGGTCGAAGAGTTCGGCGCTGTGAGTGTCCCAGAAGTAGATCAGCTTGAAGTCACCCTTGCGGATGGCGGAGTGCGGATGCTCCACCTCAGTGGCTTGATGCCACACGAATCGGTCTACGGACCGCTTGACCTTACCGACACCGTTGTTGAGGAGAACTGATTTCCAGCTTCCCCCTTCAATACCCTTGGGCAAGGCGAAATCCGGAGCGGCGAAATCAATTGCGGTAGCGGTTAGATCATAGCTGATGACGGGCTCGTTGCTAAAGACACCGCCTTTGATTCCGGGACCACGTACTATCAAGGGGACCCGGATACCGCCTTCATGGAGATCGGCCTTACCGCCCTGCAGGATGCCGGTGCGTCCGCCGTTGTCGGAGGTGTAAATGACGATGGTGTTGTCGGCGATTTGCAGATCATCGATTTTTTTAAGAATATCACCGACGCAAGTGTCGAGGTCTTCGGTCATCGCCGCAATCACGGTACGATCGCCACGACCACCACTGCCAGTGTCTTGATATTTTGTTAGTGTCGTGGCGAGCGCCTGCGCTTCAGGATGAACCGCGTAGAAGGATAGTTGCAGGTAGAACGGGTGATCTTCTTTGACCTGGGTTGCCATGAATTCTTTCGCACGGCGAGTGATGCTGAATGATAGTTTAGGATCTAATAGATCCGTGGAGTCACCGTCTTCGTTCATGGTGATGCCGTCGCTGACGTCGTAGCCCATCGATGCCGGGGTATGGAACCATTGCCACTTGCCAAGGTGGGCGGCGCGATACGCCGGGTTTGCCTTTTTGAGAATATTGACGATGGAATCGGTGACGGGCGCGCTCCAGTTCCGCGCCATTTTATCGGACGCGTTGAGGGTGGTCGTGGTGCGGCCCATTTGGATGGAGGCCCGTGAGCTTTCGCATTTGCAGTGGGCGGCGTAGGCTTGTGAAAACGTGATTCCTTGTGACGCCAGTCGCTCGATGTTAGGGGTGTGAAACATCGGGTTCTTGCTAGAATTGTTTCCCTGAATCATCGGCGCCGAGGTGCCATTCCACGACTGATCATCCGCGAGGATGAAGATGATGTTAGGTGGCTTGGCGCTGGCAATTGTAACCAGCGAAAGTAGCACGAAGAAATGCAGGCGTTTCATGGTAATGTGGCTTTTGCCTTAGTGAGTAGATCCACTCGTCACGTCTAGGTCCGGCTTGGTGTTCCAGCGTGGTTTCCAGCCGGGCTTATCGATCTTCGTGCGGAAGAGGATCGTGTTGTCGAGATCGAGATCTTCGGTCCAGATGAACTTGGCCCCGGCGAAATCGGCATTGTGATAGGCTTCTTTCGGATTCACGCGTTGCTCGGTGTATTCAGTCGCGCGAGGCCAGTTGCTGTCGTCGAAATTCACGGCAAACCAGTTCTCGGGAATGGAGGTGTGTTCGACTTTCGGATTTACCGTGTCGCGATCGAGCGGGCCTTTGAAGAAACTCTTCGCCTTCCAAGTCGAATTACTAACAGTGCCGTCGGAAAACTTGATGATGATTCCGCCGTCGCCGATGTGATTGCCGTATTCCATGCCGGTCTTCGGATCGGCATTGTCCTTGGCCATCACGGCGATGGTCATGGGATATTCGGGCAGGAT
>VFJU01000493.1 GCA_009885905.1 Verrucomicrobiota bacterium | reverse complement strand
ACGACATCCGGCGTGTTCTTGCGGAAATGAGTGACCAGATCCCACACCTTCGTCGTGTCCGGGCGGGTGCCGGTCATCAAACTACTGCGCGACGGAGAGCAGACCGCTTGCTGGCAATAGGCGCGCTTGAAAACGATGCCCGCTTTGGCGATTCGGTCGATGTTAGGACTCTTGATGTAGTCCTTGCCATAGCAGCCGAGCTCCGGGCGGAGATCATCCACGGCGATGAACAGGATATTCGGCTTCTTCGGCGCGGCTCCAGCCAGAGTGCAGGCCGCGGCGGAAACGATGGTGAGGATGAGAGTGTTGAGTTTCATGTCAGATGGATTGGGTGTTATTCTTCGCCTGTCGGCTCCTGTTTGTTGTCCTTCTTCTTGTTCTTCTTCGCGATATTGCTGGCATGGCGACCGGAGGGATCGCCCTGATCCAGATGCCCGCCTGCCGGATTCAGACGATCCAAGGTAGCTTGCAGGCGCTTGCGTGCCGCCAAGGCAACGGGGTCTTGGGTATCGGCTGCCACGAGGATCTCTTCCCACGGCGCGCCGCTCATGTTGAATAGCTCGCCAGCCTGATTCAGCTTCCAACCGCGTTCCAGGACATACCAGTTTCTCGCGAGTTGGATGAAAATCGAATCACGCGGCTTGCCTATTTCTCCCTGCAACTGCGCGGCGAAACTGTGACCATCGATGACGACACCCGCTGGCAGCTTTGCACCGGCGAGTTCGGCAAAGGTTGGGTAGAAATCGCTGGAGTCAATCAAGTCCTCGGAGACCTTGCCTGCTGGGACCGTGCCAGGCCAGTTGACGACCATCGGCACGCGATTGCCACCCTCCTGCATCGAGCCCTTTGCTCCTAACAACCGGCGCCCGCCGACGGTTGATGTTTCGGCATATTTGTTAGCGGTTCCATTGTCGCAAAAGTAGATGACCAAGGTGTTTTCGCGAAGCTTTTGGCGATCCAGTTCCGCGACCAATTTACCGACCAACTTGTCCATGTAAGCGATGTTGTCCGCATATAGATCCTTGCTGTCTGGCGCACTGTCGGGAGTCGGCAAGATATCCGCATGAAGATGGGACATGGAATAATAAACGTAGAAAGGATCGTCGTGATGCTTGCTGATAAAATCCACGAGGTGGGCATGCATGAGATCGGGTAGATACTCCTTATCCTTGAGAGGAATCATCTGCCGATTCAAATCGTATTCCTTGCCTTTTGCTTGTGTGTTCCAAAAAATTCCACTGCCTTTAAAAACCAGATAGTCGTCGAACCCAAAGTCTGCAGGGGTGAGTTGAAACTGACTCCACTTGCCAATCGCCGAGGTCGCGTACCCTGCCGGCTTAAGCATCGATGGCGTTAGAACTTCATCGGTGGGTTTGATCTTTCCAACAGCATCCTGATTGGTCGCACCCGTGCGGAAGAGGTAGCGCCCAGTCATGATCGTCGCGCGAGATGGTCCACACAATGACACCGTGTAAGCATTTGCAAAGCGAGTTCCACCCGCGGCGAGAGCATCGATGTTAGGCGTCTTGTAGCGGTCTGAACCCGAACAACCAATGTCGCCAAGACCCACATCATCACCCAAGATAAAGATGATGTTAGGTTTTTTGGGCGCAGAGGAATCCGCAGCGCTAGCCTGCCCGACCGCAAAAACGATCACTGCACATGCTAGAAATTTTTGTATTTGAATTATCATAAAGATTGATGAATTCCGAAATGACTATTGAGCAGGCGTTGCAGTGAACTCCTCACGGGTTAGAACAGAATCCTTGTCAGTGTCGATTTTATCAAAGCGCTTGCCGCCCTTCTCCGCGTCGGACTGTTTTGCTAAATATTGTTCACGCGTCACCTTGCCGGTCTTTCCCTTATCGAGCTTGTCGAACTTCGCACCACGGTCATCAGCAGGAGGCGTTTCGGGGACTGGTGCGGGAGTAGAGGAATCATCCTTTTTCGTCTTCGCCTTCTTTGCGGGCTTCTCGGGCTTTTCCTCGTTTTTACCGGTGCCATCGCCATGGCTTATCTTGCCACCGGAAACATTGAGTTGAGTGAGGAATCCCTGCAGGCGCTTGCGGGCGGCGATGGCTTCGGGGTCGGTCGAATCAGCAGCGACGGCCTTCTCGACGAAAGGCGCATCGCTCATGTCGAAGAGCTCGTTCGCATGAGTCAATTTCCAAGCGGATTCCCGGGCATACCAGTTTCTCCCGAGTTGCACGAAAATGGATTCACGAGGGTTTCCCGCCTCGCCTTTGAGGATCGGCGCGAAGCTTCTGCCATCGATCATCACGCCTTCCGGCAGTTTGCCGCCAGCGAGTTCAGTGATCGTTGGAAAAAAGTCGGAAAAATCTGTGAGGTTTTGTGAGACCTTGTCCGCAGGAATCGTGCCCGGCCAGCTCGCGATGCATGGCACAAGACTGCCACCTTCTAACATCATCCCTTTAGCTCCAGAGATACGCCTTCCACGGATGGTCGAGCGCTCCGATTCACCGGGATGCACGCCGTTGTCACCAATGAAGAAAACGATGGTGTTGTCCCTCAGTTTCAAGCGCTCGAGCGCGGCAGTCAGTTGACCCACCAACTTGTCCATGTAGTTGATGTTATCCATGAATAGATCCTTGCTGTCCGGTGCGCTGTCCGGCGTGCGAAGGATGTCGGTGTGGACGTGCGACATCGGGTAATAAAGGAAGAACGCCTCGTCCTTGTGGCGGGTGATGAAGTCGATAGCGAATTCATTCATCTTGTCAGGTAGGTATTCACCGTCGGCCAAGGGGACCTGCTTGCCGTTCAAGGTATAGCTCTCGGCCCGCTCCTGGGTATTCCAATAGTCGCCGCTGGCTTTGAATCGCAGGAATTCGTCGAATCCCCAATCACTCGGCTCCAGTGGCACCTGACTCCACTTGCCGACCTGTCCCGTGACGTAGCCCGCCGGTTTGAGGATCTTGGGAATCATGATTTCGTTACCCGCAAGAAGGACTTTTGGGCTGTCCTTATCATTCCCAATCATACCGGTCCGGAAACCGTAACGCCCAGTCATCAGCAAGGCCCGTGATGGTCCGCAAACGGGTGCACTGAAACAGCGCTCAAAGCGCATACCACTTTTTGCTAGTGCATCAATGTTAGGAGTCTTAAATTGATCAGATCCATAGCAACCGATGTTACCATTACCGAGATCATCTGCGAGGATCAAAATAATGTTAGGTTTGCGCGGCGCTGCGGATTCAGCCGCGTGCAACAGAGGCAGCGGCGCGAGGAAGAGCGCGATCGTAGACAGAATCGAGTGTTTCATAAATTTGGATTATTGAGCTTTAGATTTCTTTCCACCTAGAATGAATTCTTCGCGAGTGATGCTGCCGTCTTTGTCGGTGTCACATTTGTCGAAACGATCTGCGGCGACAGCGGCGTCCGACTGCGATGCAATGTACTCGGCACGCGTCAATTTACCGGTTTTCTGGACGTCAATTTTATCAAACTTCGCACCTCGATCTGAGGCCCCTGAGGCTTGCTCGGGCTTGCCTTCCGCCGCCGAAGCGCCGGGCGAGACGAGTTTGTTTTTCTTGTACTTAGGAGCTGATTTGTCCACAGCGGGGATCGCTGGGGGGAGAAGTTTTGACATGGCTTCGATCACCGCACGATTCTCGGGCTTGTCTGCCACGTTCGTTAGCTCAACGGGGTCGCTCACCTCGTCGTAAAGTTCGGTAGCAATAACTTTGGTGCCGTTAAGCTCACGCCATAACGTGCAGCGCCAACGTGCATCGCGAAAACTATAGCCCATGAGATCTACGCTACCCGTTTTGCCGGCTTTGCGGGGGTATTGACTCACAGCAATCTTGCTAGAAGATGCATTTGGATTTTCGAGAAAAGGTTTCAAACTAACACCGTCGACGTCGGACGGAGTTGGCAAACCACAGACGTCGGTCAGCGTCGGATAAATGTCCACAAACTCAACGGGCACCTCGCACTTTTTACCTGCGGATTTCTGCTTAGGCAAACTGATGATTAGAGGTGCGCGAGCCGCGGTTTCAAAATTGGTGTGCTTACCCCACAATCCATGGTCACCAAGGTGCCAACCATGATCACCCCAGAGCACGATGACGGTGTTGTCGGATAGTCCTTCCTTGTCCAGAGCATCTAACAAACGACCGATTTGTGCATCGACGTAGCTGATCGCAGCATAGTAACCGTGGCGAGCAGCTTTCGCGTAATCCTCAGGAATAGGGTTTCCGCGCGTGGGGCTGCCTGGGTAAGCGAGAAATTCGCCGTTGTCGTGTCCTGTGAATGCCGGAGTTCCCGCCGGCAGCTTGTTATCCACTGGGCCTGGAATTTGGTTAGGGTCGTAAAGATCCCAATATTTTTTCGGCGAGACGAACGGGAGATGCGGCTTCAGAAATCCAACAGCGAGAAAAAATGGAGCGGACTCCTCCTTTAAATCATGAAGCCGCTTCACCGCTTCCGCTGCGGTCGCTCCGTCGGGAAGTTCGTCGTCAGACTTGGTGCTGGCCGAAAATGCTGGACCCGGTTTACCAGCTTTTTCCGAATCATTCACCGGCTTTGGGCTAGCAACTTTCGACGTAGGGTCACCATACTCGGCGGTGATCACACTGTGTTTGGACTTGATTTGTTTTTTCCAATCTAACGGATCAGTGTCGACGGCGGTTCCGTTAGGATACCAATGCGGTACACTCCACGAACGACCGTCCTCGAGTCCGCGATGATAGATTTTACTCAGGCCAGCGCAAAAATATCCGTTTGCTTTAAAATACTGCGACAAGGTCACCACCTCCGGCATGGCAACGCGAAAATGAGTGTCGAGATCCCAAACACGCGTGGCATCCGGGCGCTTGCCAGTCATCACAACGGTGCGTGAAGGACCGCAGACCGCTTGCTGGACGTAGGCGTGATTGAAGACAAGACCGCGTGCGGCAAGCCGATCGAAGTTCGGAGTTTTAATGATCTTGTTACCGTAGCAACCAAGTTCAGGTCGAAGATCATCCACCGCGATGAAAAGAACATTCGGTTTTTTTTCCGCTGCTAGGAGTGATGAAACCGACAGCAGTGCTGCGGCGAAGACGGTAAGATTTTGCATATTGATGATCGATCCCAGAGCGGAATCAGTTCGTAGGTGTAGCGGTATTTTGAATTAAACCAAGGCTAGATAAAAATTGACTGACATCTCCATGAGTCTTGATGTCTGCGAGTTTTCCCGCCTCGCCAAACTTGCTAGAATTATACGAGTGCCCGAGTCCATCAAACGTGACCAACTCGCAGCGATTTCCATTAGCCACAAGCCTGTCCCTGAAAGCGACCGAGTTTGCATAAGGCACCGTGGTGTCCGCAGTGGCGTGAAACACGATCATTGGCGGCATCTTGGCCGGCATTTGATCGAGCACCGAGCAGGCCAGGGCGCGAGATGCATCATTACCAAATCGCTTGGTTCCCCCGTAGCCACCGTCCTTGGTGTCGGTCACCGGATTGAGTAGAATCAACGCCATCGGCTTCACCAACGGCGCGGGATCTTCGCGACTAGGGCCAAGATTCGGAATCGCAGTCCAGGCAGCAACGTGACCTCCAGCAGATCCGCCGAACACCACAATTTTTTGGGGGTCGATTCCAAGTTCGTTTGCGTGAGACTGGATCCAAGTGATCGCCGCCCTCCCATCGGCAACACAATCTTCCGGTGTTCCGCCAAAACGATTTTTTGTTCGGTAATCGGGTGCAATGCCGACCATTCCCTCCGAAGCAGCCCACTTGACCCATCGAATACTTGTCACTGGAGTTCCGCTGCTCCACCCACCTCCGAAGAAACTAACAAAGCAAGGCAGACTTCCACCCGTCACCCAGTCCTTCGGCTTGACGACATGCAGACGAAGTTCGGTGTCCCCGACCTTACGGAAAACTAACGGTTCACTGCCCGGCAGCGATAGCGGTGTCACCTCGGGAGCTTT
>VFJU01000020.1 GCA_009885905.1 Verrucomicrobiota bacterium | reverse complement strand
TGGAAGGATTTTTTGCCTTGCGGGGAAAGCCCATGGTTGCCGCAAATCTCAAACAAGCGCTTTGTCCGGTAGGAGCTGATATTTTGCCAAATCCCAATGGCACTGCACCAGGGATCTATGTTCCGCCAAGGATCAATGGGGAATCTAACTGCGCGATATTTCTTTTGCCAGGTCCACCCCGTGAGCTTTATCCGATGTTTCACGCCGAAGTGGTGCCTCGGTTGCGAGCGTTGGCAGGCATCGAAATTGCTCACGAGGCATTGGTGTTAAAATTCACAGGGATCGGCGAAAGTGATTTCCACCAAGGGATCGATTCGGCTTTAGCGGCGGTGGAGGGGTTAGAATATGGATACTGTGCGCACATTGGGGAGTTGGATTTGCGAATGATCGGCGAGGCAGAAGCCTTGGCTGAGGGGCGCAGAATCACGCTGGATCGCTTCGGATCTTATTTGATTAGCGACGATGAAAGCTCGCTTGAAAAAACCGTCGTTCGCTTACTAACAGAGAAGGGGATCAAGTTCGCCACCGCCGAAAGTTGCACGGGTGGGCTCATCGCCAACCGGATCACCAACGTGCCGGGTGCTAGTGATGTTTTTACCCATGGATTTGTCACGTATGCCAATGCTGCGAAGTCTGAGATGCTCGGAGTTTCTCAGAAAGATATCGAAACGAGTGGTGCTGTTAGTGAAATCGTGGCTCGCGCGATGGCTGAAGGTGCGCTGAAAAAAAGCGGTGCGGGTATTTCGGTGGCAGTGACTGGAATCGCTGGTCCGAGCGGTGGCACAGAGGACAAACCCGTGGGCACGGCATGGATCGCTGTGGCCGTGTTAGGCGGCCAAACGGAATCATTCAGCGTCTATCATCCTCGCAATCGTAAGGATTTCAAACTGGCGGTTAGTCAGTCTGCGTTGGAGGCGGTCAGGCGGCGTTTGATTGCAACGGGTCCTTAATCAATCGGCTTCGATTTTGTCTGGGATCTCTTTGGTGAAAAGATTTTTCAGGTATTCAGACGACAGCAATTCTGGGGTGATGATGGGTTCCTTGCCCGGCACCAGCAGAACGTTGACTGGGATTGCTGAGCGCCCGAGTTCTTGGAGCTTCGCTTCGATGGATGGGTTTGGACTGGTCTTGTCGGCTTTAAGAGCGACAACTCCGCGCTGTTTCATCAAGCGAATGACGTCGTCGCTATAAGCACGTTTTTTGTTCACTTGGCAGGTCGCACACCATTGCGCAGTGAAGTCGATGTAAACGGGCGTACCTTTCGCGAGGAGGGTGTCGACCGTTTCTTGGCTCCATGGTTCCCATATGAGAGCGGATTTTTCCGGTGGCTTGGCTAGAATGAATCCACCGACTGCGAAGACCCCGCTGAGCGTCATGGCGGTCCAACGGATGAAGCGTGGGCGATGTGGAAGATTCCACCGACCGTAGATCCAAGCGGCAACAGCGATACTGCTTAGACCGAAAAGCGGTCCTAACAAGTTATCTAGGCCAATTTGACCTGCGTAAACCCAGAGTAGGTAGCCGGTCGTTGCAAAGAGAAAAAACGACATCGCTTGTTTGAAACTTTCCATCCACGCACCGGGACGAGGGAGTAATTCTATCAGTTTCGGAAAAATTGATAGAATCAAGTATGGTAGCGCCAATCCGAGTGCCATGGCGGCAAACGCTGTGAAGAACTGCAAGGCAGGCAGTGCGATGGATGCACCGATCGCTACACCTAGAAAGGGTGCTGAGCAGGGTGTGGCGACGATGGTGGCCAGAGCTCCAGAGAAAAACGATCCACCGAGTCCTTGTTTGGATTGCAGTGATCCACCGACCGAGGTTGCCGAGGTGCCGAGTTCGAAAAGACCGAACATGTTGAGAGCCAGCACAAACATCAGCAGCATCAAGGCGAGCACGACCCATGGGTTTTGCAGTTGGTAGCCCCAACCGATCGAGTTTGCACCGCTGCCGGCGGCGGCGCGTGCGGCATAAAGAATCCCGCTAAGTATGCCGAACGACGTAAACACCCCGAGTGCAAAGGTGACGCCGTGCAACGCAATTTTTCTCCGGTCTTGTCCTGCCTGTTGGACGAATCCCATGATTTTCAAACCGATCACTGGGAAAACGCATGGCATTAGATTAAGAATCAATCCGCCCACCAGCATGCCGCTGAGGATTTGAAAGAATTTGGAGAGCGAAACCGGTGTGGCGGGGGGGCGGGTGAGTGGGGTATTTGGTATTTCGATAGGAGGCGTGCCAAGAAGGATGCCTGAAACCGAGTCTCCTTGCGGGATCGGATTGTCGAGGGGGTCTTTTTTCGCTCGCTTGAGATCGATGATCCAAGCGTCCCCATCTTTCTTGATGTTGCCACCGGCACTGGCAGATTGCAGAAAAGGCTGGTTAGGAATAAAGTCAGTGGGAGCGGAGTGAATCGCACTTGCTGGAGAAATCTCTAACCGGATATCACCGCCGTCGGACTGGGCGAATATTTTAAGAGAGCTGACTTGTTGGGGAAGGGTTTTTCTTGCTGCGGCGAAAAAGTCGACAAGCTTTGGATCTGCAACGCTTTTAGTGGAGACCGGTAAAGTGAGAGAGAGAGACGCACTTTCATTTTTACAACTGTCTTTACAAATTTGCCAAGTTGCTTTGGCAGTTAGATTAATAGGATTTCCTACAGCGATTGATGCCGGAGCGGTGATGTCAGTGATAAAAACTGGGCTGCCTGTATAGACATAGCTTTTACCAAAGAAGCTGTCCTTCACCGAGGGTGTTGGCCACTGAATGGGACCGGCGGTGAACCCTTCTGGTAATTGCCACGAAATCGTAGGTGGAAGTTCCACGCCGCCAGAGTGCACGTAGTAGCTATGCCAATCCACTGGATGCGAAAGCTGGAGGGCGACGCTAAATGTTTCTCCTGGTGCAATTTCGTTATCCTCGGAAAATAAATGAGCAGTCGAATTGTCAGTTTCTAAGACATTTTCATTCTGAGATCGCGCTGTCTCGACAAGGATGAGTTGTGCAGCGATGAATAAGAGCAGGTGGTACATATTTGAAAGATTTGAAATGAATCTAAAACACTCTGGAGTGAATATCAGTTAAAAAATCCTGATGATTCAATCGAGATTTTGTATGACATTTCGTGTCACATCACAGCTCGTAGAATCCATCGATTCAAAAACAACCTGCTTTTTTTCAAGGTTTTAGATTTGTTACATTGGTGATCTTATCTTTTGAAAAATTGTCATATTAATTTGACGAGGGACTCACGGTTGATGAACTTCGATTTGAGCGGGTAAATCATGTTTTCGGTCGTATGGACGTTCGTCACAGAAGATCTCCTTCCCCCGATAGAGCATGAAAAAATTCCCTGTGTCGCATCTAACTATTTTTTAGAATTTAAAAATGACGAACCATACACCAACTCTCGGGCGGAGATTCATTCAATCAATCGGCGGCTTGGTGCTGTCGGTTCTGATGTTTACGAGGGCGGCAGC
>VFJU01000458.1 GCA_009885905.1 Verrucomicrobiota bacterium | reverse complement strand
CTGCGCCGGCATCATCCTCAATCAACTAGAAGACGAAATGGATACCGCCATGATCACGAATAAGGGCGTTGTCGAAGAGCTCGCAGGTGTGCCCTTGCTCGATCATCTCATCTTCGGACAAAACTTTCTAGACGCAGACCCATACTGAGTCCATTCCACGCTCGCCAGTCCACCCTCGCCCCGCTTTGATCCGCTCGCCGATGGCTTCTTCGTTTTCCTTTGATTCTCTCAACCAAGCCCAGCGCGAAGCCGTGGGCGCGTTAGACGGGCCCGTGATGTTACTCGCCGGTGCAGGAACAGGGAAAACTCGTACCGTCACCTGTAGGATCGCACATATGTTAGAAAGGCGGATACCTGCCTCTGAGATCCTCGCCGTCACCTTCACTAACAAGGCTGCCAGCGAAATGCGAGAACGCATCAGCGGAATGGTTTCAAAAAAAGCTGCAGCAGAAATGACCGTCTGCACTTTCCACTCGCTCTGCGTTCGCATCCTTCGCGACGGTATTGATAAACTTGGTTACAAGAAAAATTTTTCGATTTGCTCATACTCGGATCAGGTTGGATTGATGAAACAACTGTTAGTCAGAAAGGGAGGCTCATCAGAAAAAGTGAAACCCAATGACGTGTTGTCGGCCATTTCAAAAGCAAAAAACAAGGGTGTCGACCCACAAGATCTCGAAGACGAATACTTTGCCATGCTTGGAGTGGCTTATCAAAATGAACTGCGTGCACAAAATGCCGTGGACTTCGACGATCTGCTACTCATGGGCGAGCAAATCCTCCGCGAGCATGCCGACGTGCGCGAGGTCTTCCGCAAGCGTTTCACCCGCGTCACCGTAGATGAGTTCCAAGACACCAACTCGCTGCAGATGCGCCTACTTCAGCAACTCGTCGGCCCACCTAACTACCACGTGTGCGTCGTCGGTGACGATGATCAATCGATCTATGGATGGCGTGGTGCTGAGGTCGCTAACATCCTCCAGTTCGAAAAATTTTTCCCAAATCCAAAAGTTAT
>VFJU01000080.1 GCA_009885905.1 Verrucomicrobiota bacterium | reverse complement strand
TTGTTGTATGTTCTTGAGCAATGCCGAAGTTGAGACAGATCGACTTGGCGTGGCCGATGTGAAGGTAGCCGTTAGGTTCAGGTGGAAAGCGGGTGATGGTTGTGGCATGTTTGCCAGTGGCGATATCGTCGGCGATGATTTCGCGAATGAAATCGAGTTTAATAGAAGGGTTGGATGATTCTGACATTATGAAAACGAGAGGAAATGGTAACCGTAAGTAAGCGCTCCTAGATGATCGGAGTGATTTATTTTGCAAGCTCCTTGAGCAGTGCCTGATTCAAACGGATTCCCGCCTCGAAATTTACGATGGGGAAATTTTCATTGGGTGCGTGGACTTGTGCATCAGATAAAGCGAGACCTAGCAGCAAGGTATCCACGCCAAGTATGTCGCGAAAAGTTTGTACAATGGGGATACTACCACCTTCGCGGATCAGCATGGGTTCGGCATTGAACGACAAGCGGAGAGCATTTTGAGCAGCGAGAGCAAATTTCGAGTTGGGGTCTGTGACATAAGGCTGGCCAGTATGACCGAGGCGGATTTCCATTACTACGCCAGCGGGGCAGTGGCGCTCAAGGTGGCTTTTGACTTTTTTCAGGATGTCCTCTGGGCATTGGTCTGGAACAAGCCTAAATGATAACTTCGCGAACGCGTGCGATGGGAGAACTGTCTTGGTACCTTCTCCTTGATAACCGCCCCCGATGCCGTTCACTTCTGCCGTTGGGCGGGCCCATGTACGTTCTGCGGAGGAATATCCAGCTTCTCCAAACAACGCGGCGCATCCGGTGACGGCGAGGTAATCGGCATCGCTCACACCGGGTACTTTGGACCACATTTTTCTTTCCCAATCTTCTAACTGAATAACATCTTCGTAAAATCCTGGAATGGAGACCTTACCGTTAGAAAGATGAAGGCTCGCCACCAGTTGTGCGATCGCAGACGCGGGGTTCGCCACGGCTCCGCCAAAGAGACCTGAGTGTAAATCTGTTTTCGGCCCCCGCAAAATAACTTCGCAACAGGCGATGCCGCGCAGTCCATATCCGAGTGTCGGCACTCCAGGTGCGACCATCCCCGTGTCTGAAATCGCAATAACGTCGCATTTAAGGGCCTCGCGATGCTCAAGCAAAAATGCCGCAAGGTTTGGGCTGCCGATTTCCTCCTCTCCTTCAAATAAGAAGATCAAATTCACGGGTAATTCGCCATGCTCTCTCAGGGTTTTTTCGACGCCGAGGACGTGGGCCATCATCTGCCCTTTATTGTCCGTGGCGCCGCGAGCCCAAATTTTCCCATCACGAATGATCGGTTCGAATGGATCGCTCGTCCAGAGTTCCAATGGGTCGACAGGTTGTACGTCGTAATGTCCGTAAATCATCACCGTGCGACGATCGGCGACGTGCTCGTTGCGGGCGATGACAACTGGGTGTTTAGGCGTCTCGTGGAGTTCGGTGGCGAGACCCATCGCTGCAAGTTTGGCGACCAGCCATTCAGCACATGCTCGGACGTCAGGCGCGTTGCGAGTGTCGGTGGAGACGCTAGGAAAACGGAGAAACGAAAATAGATTTTCAAGTTCGGGAGTCACGCTGGCAATGGTTGTCGCTGCCACGCTACGATCGCAAGGGAATTTCTTAAATTGCTTGTGGCGACGCTAGGTCGTTGGCATGAGAATTTGATACTGAGAAACAAGGGTTGCCCGATGCGCTACAAGCGCTATCAAGCGTTATGAGTAATTTAATTCCTGTCGCATTAACGATCGCCGGCTCCGATTGTTCTGCAGGGGCGGGAATCCAGGCCGATTTAAAAATATTTCAGCACTTCCGTGTTCACGGATTAACGGCGATCACTTGCGTGGTGTCCGAAACGCAGCAGGTGGTGCGCGCGGTGCATCCAGTGCCGGTGGAAATCGTTCGAGATCAAATCTTGCTACTTTTAGATAGTTTTCCAGTCGCAGCGATCAAAACAGGGATGCTTTTTTCTGCGTCGCACGTGGCAGCGGTGGCGGAGATTCTTAGTGATTTTCCTCACATTCCGCTCGTGGTGGATCCGGTGATGATCGCATCAACCGGGACCCCTTTGTTGGAGACGGACGCGGTGGTCGCCTACCGCGAGTTGTTGCTACCATTGGCGCGTGTCATCACTCCGAATCTACCCGAGGCGAATGTATTGTTAGGCAAAATGATCGCGCACGAATCTGAGATGGAGTTGGCGGCCCGAGAACTCGAGACATTGTTTGGTGCTGCAGTCTTATTAAAAGGAGGGCACTTGGATGGAGCGGAGTGTGTGGATTTATTAGTCGATGGCGGGGTAGCCTGGTCGTTTCGTGCACAAAGAATTAAGGTGGCAGGCTCTCACGGGACGGGGTGCACGCTTTCAGCAGCAATTACCGCGGCGCTCGCGGTTGGAGTACCACTTTCTGGAGCCGTCAAAATAGCTAAAAACTTTTTAAGTGAAGCCCTGAGTGAGTCATATGAGTTTACAACTGCACAAGGTCGCACTCTACACGCCCTGAACCAAGGGACGTTTTTGTCAAAAAACGAGGCGTGACATCATTTCGGAGATACGTAACTTGTCCTAAGCAATTTGCTGCTCACAATTTCTATGGAAAATCCTCTTCACTCGTCGGCTTACAAGGTTCTTAGCACCTCGATTCGAGCTGATTTGCCTGAATCAGTTAGCCAATCGCCGCTTTCGCGTCGCGGATTTATGCTGCTCGCAGCCACTCTTTCTGGTTGTGCTGTAGCTGATCCATCAAGGACTCTGAGCGGTGCTGCAGCCACCAAGACAACTGCAAATTCAGCTTACCGCACCCCTGCAATCCGAGGCCCAGTGCCGCGAAATCCTGATAACTCGCTTAGCTCAAATTTTTCAAATGATGCCGGCATCGCTTTTTCCCGTGTGTTAGTTTCTGGGAATTACATTGCGATGACATTTGATGATGGTCCGCATCCGCAAAATACACCGCGTTTGTTAGACATGCTGCGAGCTCGTAACATCAAGGCAACTTTCTACGTGATCGGTCGCAGCGTGGAGATCTATCCGCAAATTGTCAGGCGCACCGTAGCAGAAGGGCACGAGGTCGGCAACCACTCGCAAACCCACCGACTGCTCAGTAAACTCAGTGACAGCGAACTCCGCCAAGAGATGAGTCGTTGCCAAAATGCAATCGGTCGGGCAGCTGGGGTAAGACCAAGAACCATGCGGCCACCCTACGGTGGATTGCTGCAGCGTCAGCGTGAATTGGTGCATAAGGAATTCGGTTATCCAGTGATTCTTTGGTCCGTAGACCCACTCGATTGGAAACGACCAGGAGCCAGTGTAGTCACTTCTCGTATCCTGGCTGGGGCTTCCTCCGGTGGTATTATTCTCGCTCACGATCTACACGGACAGACGGTAGATGCCATGCCAGCCACCCTTGATGGTCTGCTGCGCCGAGGGTTTAAATTTGTCACCGTTTCTCAGTTGTTAGCGATGAAGACCGATGCGTCGAGCGCTCAAATGGGAGCGTCTGCACCCAGCTATTAAGCTTCACCCCCAATTGTTCTGTGAGTTACCCCATGTTCGGCGAGCGTTACTTTGCGACGCGTGACCGGCTTGTCGGCTTGATCCACAACGTAGTAGCGCTAGCTGCTGAAACAGATACGGATATCTGTGGTCAACTAAAGTTAGATGAGGTCAAGCTCAGTCTCAGTGCACCATTTTATTTTGTCGTGCTGGGCGAGGTTAATGCAGGCAAGTCAACCATGATCAACGGCCTCTGCGGAAGCGATCTTTGTAGAGTGAATGCTCTGCCGGAAACCAATCGTGTTTGCTGGTATCGATTTGGCAAACCTGCTTGTGAGATCGAATTGTCACCGCTACTTGATGAGATTCATCGACCACTGTTATTTCTGAAAGATTTTAACGTGATTGATACGCCGGGCACCAACGCGATGCTGCCAGCTCATCGAGAGGCTATTGCTCGTTTTTTGCCGGCTGCTGATGTTTTATTTTTTGTGTTCCCCGTGACGAATCCGTGGTGTGCCGCCACATGGAATCTCATCTCTGAACTCTCTCCGGATTTACTCAAACGCGTAGTTTTGATTATTCAACAGTCAGACTTACGAGAAGCGATCGACATCAAAGTGATTTTTGGTCACATGGCGGATTTGGCTATCAAACGAATCGGCCACGTGCCGAGGATGTATGCGGTATCAGGAAAAAATTCTCATCAAGCAAAGAGTGTTAGTCCACGTCAGTTAGATATTCTACGAGAAAGTGGTTACTTAGAGTTAGAAAAATTTATCTCAGATCAGATTTGTAATTCGCTCGTCCGAAAAGCACTGCTAGAAGAATGGTATGGCAAGACCGCGGAGGCTTTGCGAACGATCGAAGATTGCTTAGAGAAGCAAAAGCACGAGCTCCATGAGCATGGTCGGTTTCTTGATACGATCGAACGCGAAATCGATGGCATTCGCGAAAAATTTGTGATGCGCTTACCTCGCCATTTGGTGACTGTCGCGGAGATTTTCGAGACTGAAGCGGTTTGGGTATCCAAGCGCTTGCGCCGCAGAATCGGTGCTTTTCGCTCATTTATTTACTTATTTTTGGGAGATCGAACTGGGCCAGCGATTGAAGCTGTCTTCGTCGATCGATTGCAAGGTGCTGTTGAGGCTGTTGCGGAAACTGACGGTCTCGAGGTCGTCGAATTCTGCAGAAATCATTGGACGGAACTTGGTGAGCGGGTGAAAACAACGATGGATGTGGATTTGGGTAGCTTGGAATCACTCAACGCAACCCTTGAAATCGCTCAAAAAAGCTTTGTGCAAAGGCTGGGTCGTGCAGCCTATCAAGGGATCGATAATCTCAAAGTCCGCAATCAACTCGATAAAGACCTCCGCAGCCGTAACGTTGCGCTCAAATCGTTCACTTTTACTACGCTGGTATTTCTCACGATAGGGGCTGTCTGTGGTGCGCTGGGTATATCGTGGTTACCGGTGATTTTTTGCAGCCTCGCTGGAGCATTCTTCTTGGGTGGTATTATTGTAGCATCAATGACTCGCAGGACAATTACCTCCGATTTCCAAAGACGATTGCTTGATACCTGTGGAGGCTTTGCGAGCACTTTACACGCAGATTACGAAGAGGCGCTGCGCATTGTTTTTCAAGATTATGCCTCCTCATTGAATGTGGTTAGATCTCAGCTAGCAAGTGATCGGTTGTCAATCGAACCTCGGCTCCGCAAATGGCAAGAATTATTCTTAACCCTTAAAGCGGTGGGGCAGGATATTTAACACAAAAGTGCCGCAGACTGAACGAATCAATCTGCGGCAAGGATAGGACGAATAATCGTCGTGTCTAATCAGTTGCCCGGAGGGCCACCTTCTGGGCCAGGTCCGCCGGCTCCAGGTCCGCCTGGAGGTCCTTTTGGACCTTTCGGTCCTTTTGGACCCTTACCGTTGGCTTTCATCTCGGCCTTCATCGCAGCCTTTTCGGTTTCATCTAGTGTGCCGTCTTTGTTAGCATCAAATTTAGCGAGCATTGCAGCTTTCCGCTCTTCACCCTTGGCTTTCATCGCAGCTTTCATCGTAGCTTTTTCCTCGTCGGAAAGATCTCCACTTTTATCAGCATCGAACTTATCGCGTTCTTCGGGAGACATTTTATGCTTTGGAGCCCCTTCCGGTGGTGGTCCTTCTTGGGCGGCAGCAAATGAGCAAGTGCCGATGAGGGCGCCGAGGATGATTAGTTTGGTTGTCTTCATGGTTTGTTTTCGGTTTCTGGTGTTGAGATCGCTTTTCGATCTCGTAATGACATCAAACCACAGATTCCGAAAAGAGTTGCGGAAGTTTTAATGAATGAGTTGCAACGCTCGTGTTGGCGGTCTTGGATTAGTAAAGAATGTTTGTTACCCAATCGCCAATTCAGTCTAAAGCGCGAATTTTAGCGCGTAGAAGTGCGAGTACTCTTGTTTTGTGGGGACTTGTAGCGGGAATCTTTGTGAGTGGGCAATCATGGGCGTATGTCGGGTTGGTGTCTGGTTTAGCAATGATTGCAACGATTGAGTATTTTCAGATGCTTCGAGCGGCATCGGTTCGATGTTTTCCGAAGTTCGGAATCATATCTGCAGCCATCTACCTTGCCTGCATATTTTGGTTTCTTTTAAGCGACGCAAAAGCTCTGCCATCAGATTTCGACGCATTTGCGTTCTTTGCCGTGATTCTTGGTTGTTTTGTTATGCAACTTCGTGAGCCGATAGATGGAATCGATTCGTTACGCGCAATTGCGGCTAACATACTCGGATTTGTTTATATCGCATTTCTGTTCAGCTTTGTTTCGCGATTGATTTTTTCAATTCCAAATCCTCACGTTATCGGTGACAGGGTAGGGGACTCAGGCGCTTTCCTTTTGCTTTGGCTGTTAGCTGTAACCAAGTTTACGGATATGGGTGCTTATATTGTCGGGTCCATGATTGGACGTCACAAGATGATTCCACACATCAGTCCAGGTAAGACATGGGAAGGATTCGTCGGAGCTTTAATTTTCTCACAACTAGCAGCTTGCGGACTTTATTGGCTTTTCCCTATCCAGCTTGAATGTTTGATGGGCTGGAAGCATGTGATAGTTCTAGCATTTATTCTAGCGGTGCTTGCCGTACTCGGCGATCTAGCAGAAAGCGTAGTAAAACGTGCGCTTCTCGCAAAGGACTCTGGTAAATTATTCCCAGGTATTGGTGGCTCTCTCGACCTTATCGACAGCATCTGTTTCACAGCACCCGCACTCTATTTCTATCTGAAATGGATGCTTCCTAACGCAGCATGATCGCCAAAAATCGCAAGCGTCGTGTCGTTTTACTCGGATCCACCGGGTCGATCGGATGCTCGACATTGCAGGTGGCGAGTGAACTTGGGGACGATATCGAAATCATCGGTCTAGCCGCTGCAGGGAATATCATAAAACTTGCTGCTCAAGCCCGTGAAACGGGTGTCCGTCATGTGGCGATTGGTGATGCCAGTAAGGAATCTGCATTGCGAACCATGCTACCTGCCGGGGTCAAAATTCATGTGGGGTCAGAAGGTTTGTGCGATCTTGCCTCTCTTGCGGATGCTGATATTGTGCTCGTTGCGATCGTAGGCACTGCCGGGCTTCATCCTGCACTTGCCGCCATCGAGGCGGGCAAGGATTTGGCGATCGCCTCCAAGGAAATTCTAGTCATGGCTGGCGAGGTTATCACCACTGCCGCCGCCAAGCGTGGTGTGAAGTTGTTACCGATCGACAGCGAACATAACGCAATATTTCAATGTCTAGATGGCCAACATGGTGGCGAGGCTGATGTGACACGATTAATTCTAACTGCTTCGGGTGGTCCCTTCCGCACCTTACCCGTTGAGGAATTTGTAAACATCACTCTCGCGCAAGCGATGAAACACCCGACATGGGAAATGGGTCCGAAAATCACCATCGATTCGGCAACGCTTTTCAACAAAGGTCTCGAAATGATAGAGGCTCGTTGGCTATTTGGAATTGGTATGGATCGAATCGACGTGGTGGTTCACCCACAGAGTATCATTCACTCGATGGTTGAGTTCAAAGACGGCTCGGTGCTCGCACAGCTCAGTCGAACTGATATGTGCTTTCCAATTCAGTATGCACTCACTTGGCCTCGGCGAGTCATGGGTGGACTCAAGCCGCTAGATTTCCCATCGCTTGCGAAACTTGAATTTGAAGCACCTCGCACAGCAGATTTTCCTGCTCTCGATCTCGCCCGCCATGCCGGTCTTGCGGGTGGTACATTACCTGCGGTTTATAATGCCGCCAACGAAGTCGCCGTGGATGCCTTTCGCTCGGGAAAAATCACCTTTCCTGGCATTTGGCAATGTGTTGCCGCTGTGATGGATGGACACTCAATTAAACCTTCCAGCAGCCTAGACGCGGTGGTCTACGCGGATGGAGAGGCACGCAAGGAGGCGAAGGAATGGATTCATAGGCTTACTTGAGTTCGACTTTTCAGGTTTCCACTTTCCTACCCGAACGATTAACCTCACCCATATGCAACATTTAAGTAACCTCATTGTTCTGATATTTTTTCTGCTTTTTGCGAAGGCTAACGGAACTTCAGTCGAGGCGCAGGGTATAGAGAAATCATACCAATCGGCGATGAATCAGTGGGTAATAGAAATGCGGACCGCAACTAACCCAATGGATCGCATGAAGATTTCAGATAAACGTCCTGACGCGGCAAACTATGCGCGGCAGATGTGGGCAGTGATAGGTACATCTCTTAACGAAGAATGGACGCTAGAGCCTGCGGCTTGGTTCTTGCGAATTACGTCTAACTTATACAACACGGATGGCGAAGGGGTGAGTAAACTCACCTTCGCGAAAGAAAATGACGCTATCCGCACTGCGATCGAGACCAAGCACTTGAAAAGCTCGAAGCTCACTCCGATCTGCGTGGCTCTAGCGATCAGTCCGAATCAACGTTCACTCGCGGTTCTTGAAAAAATTCAAGCGAGTCACCCGGACCCGAGGATTCAAGGTGTCGCCGCATTGGGTTGCGCGATGCAGTTGAAGACTCTTGGCGATGATGGGGAAATCATGCGTAAGCGACTTACAGCGCTACGCATGGCGATCATCCAGAGTTCGGATGTTAATATTTCGGGAACGAGTGTCGCAAAGCTTGCCGAAGATGAACTCTACATCATTCGTTTCCTCAACAAAGGGAGGATTGCACCAGACCTTGTTGGAATCGATTCGGCGAACAGACCGATTTCGTTGGCAATGAACACAGGTAAAATCATCGTTTTAGTTTTTTGGAACACGCAGATGCAAGATGCCAAACAGGTGATTGAGATCACCAACGCTCTCGCAACAAAGTTTAAAGGTCGTCCGCTCACCGTTATTGGGGTGAATAACGATCCAGTCGAAAAACTGCGGGTTTTACAAGCTGAAGACACGGTGACATGGCCAAATTTTTCTGACCCCGAAAATAAATTGGCCAAGGAATATAGGATCGGATTCTGGCCATTTGTCTTCGTTCTCGATGGCGACCGAAAGATCCACTACGCAGGACAACCCGGCTCGTTTGCGGAGTTGACTGCGGAAGCGTTGTTATCAGAAATCAAGCCCACTGTTGAGGCTAAGTAATTCAAAGCGTGCGTTCGCGGATCTCAGTCGTGATCTTGTCTGTGAATTCCTGCAGAGAGTAAGTGGTTAGATCTTCGTTATCGCGGTGGCGCACGGTAACGGTGCCGTCTTCAACTTCTTTCGCACCGAGAACGATCATATAAGGTACACGGTCGAGACGTGCGGTGCGGATCTTGGCCCCAACTTTTTCATTGGTGCGGTCCACTGAAACGCGCACGCCAACATCGGCAAGTTGAGCGGCAGCTGCTTCAGCAGCTTCTAGCGTTTTCTCAGAAATAGGGATCACACGGACTTGCTCCGGTGCGAGCCAAGTTGGAAATTTTCCTTCAAAATGCTCGATGAGTAAACCGGTGAAACGTTCTAACGAACCAAACGGCGCCCGGTGAATCATGACCGGAATGTGCGTCTGATTGTCGGCACCGACGTAGGTTAAACCGAAGCGAACCGGCAAGTTGTAATCGACTTGGACAGTGCCAAGTTGCCAGTCACGACCGATGACATCTTTGACGACGAAATCGATTTTGGGACCATAGAAAGCCGCTTCGCCGAGTTCTTCGGTGTAATCAACACCGAGGGTTTGTACTGCCTCGCGAAGAGCAGCCTCCGCCTTGTCCCAGTTTTCCGCCGAGCCCACGTATTTGTCAGATGATGGGTCGCGGAGAGATAACCGCACGCGGTAGTTATTCATGCCAAGCGTTCCTAACACTTTTTTAACCAAGTCCAAACATCCAGTGACTTCTGCGGCCACTTGATCTGGAGTGCAGAATAAATGGGCGTCGTCTTGAGTGAAGCCACGGACGCGAGTCATGCCGCCAAGCTCGCCGGACTGTTCCCAGCGGTACACGGTTCCGAATTCGGCGAGACGGACCGGAAGGTCGCGGTAGGAATGATGGTCACTCGCGTAAATCTTAATGTGGTGGGGGCAATTCATCGGCTTGAGCAAGTAGCCGTCGAAGTCGCCTTTTTCCAAGCCATTGAGAAGTTCACCACAGGTGGCGTTTTCATCCGCAAGTTTTTCTAACACGTCCCTCTCCGGAATGGCAGGGAACTGGCTTTCCTGATAGTATGGGAAATGACCCGAGGTTCGATAAAGATCAAGCTTACCGATATGTGGAGTGAAGACTTGTGAGTACCCTTGTTTGTCGAGTTCTTGAGTAATAAAGTCCTGCAACGAACGCCTGATCAACGCACCTTTGGGTTTCCATAAGACAAGGCCTTGGCCGACGGCTTCATCGATATGGAATAACCCGAGTTCTTTGCCAAGCCGGCGATGGTCGCGTTTTTTTGCTTCTTCAAGACGTGTCAGATGCTCTAGCAGTTCGGTGGAATTCTTGAAGCAAGTGCCATAAAGGCGTTGTAGCGATTGGCGGTCTTTATCAGCTTTGTAATAAGAACTCGCGACGCTCATGAGTTTGAACGCCTTGCAATTTCCCGTCCGACCAACGTGAGGACCTGCGCATAAGTCCCAGAAATCACCATTTTTGAAGATCGATATTTCTTCATCTTCGGGTATGTCGTTAAGCAGGTCCACTTTGAAAATACTTTCAACATCACGATTTGAGATTCCGCCAAGGCGCCCGGCTTTTGCTAACTCTAACGCTTCGGCACGCGAGACGGTGACCCGCTCGAAGGAATCGTTATCCTTGACCACTTTTTTCATTTCTTCTTCGATACGTGGAAAATCGTCAGGAGAGATTCGGTGAGCGAGATCCATGTCGTAGTAAAATCCATTTTCTACTGGCGGACCGGCAGCAAGTTGCACATCGGGCCATATTCTGCAAATCGCGGTAGCAAGTACGTGGGCACAGGAATGACGTAACCGATCAATGTCGGACATCTGGTGGCGTTCTTCAAGGGTCTTGCGTTCGGTGGACATAGATGAAATGAAATAAGTTAGAATTTAATGCTTATGGCGTGAAAAATATATGGGTCGTGAAACGGGTGTCGCGATTCAACATATCGAATCTAAGACAATCGGTTTGGTTATCGATCCATCAGTGCGAATTTCAGTTCGGCTTCTGAGACGACTTCTCCGTTGACAAGACAACGGCAGCGAGTTTGCCCGATCGATCCGCGCATTTTCACAATCTCGGTTTCGATGAATAAGGTATC
>VFJU01000534.1 GCA_009885905.1 Verrucomicrobiota bacterium | reverse complement strand
CGGGCCGCATCTTCAATTCTTTGCTCATCGACCGTTACGGCAATTTTAATTTCAGAAGTGGAAATCATTCCGATGTTAATGCCCGCATCGCCGAGAGCTTTGAACATCGTTGCGGCAACGCCTGAGTGAGAGCGCATACCGATTCCAACTGCCGAAAGCTTGGCAATACCAGCCTCCGTCTCGATTTTCGAGCACGGTGCAAGACTCGCCAGTACGGTTTTAAGCGCAGCTTGTGCTTTCCCTAGATCGCTGGAGTGCATGGTGAATGAGTGGCGCGCAAAGCCATCGTGAGCGATATTCGATACAATCATATCAAGATTGATCTCAGCGTCACCAAGAGCAATGAGAATACGACCGGACATGCCGGGCTCGTCAGGGATGCCTGTGAGAGTGACGCGTGCTTGTGAGCGTTCAATTGAGACGCCACGGATGACGACATTTTCCATGTTGGGATGTTCTTCTAACACGATAGTTCCTGGATTATCATTAAGCGATGAGCGGACTTCAAAAATGACGCCGAATTTTTTTGCGAATTCGACCGATCGAGATTGCATGACCTTGGAGCCGGCCGAAGCCATTTCCAACATTTCGTCATATGAAATTTCTGGCAGTTTCCTTGCGTTTTTCACAACGCGAGGATCGCAAGTGTAAACGCCGTCGACGTCGGTAAGAATCTGGCAGATATCTGCCTTGAGAGCTGCAGCGACTGCGATGGCGGTAAGGTCTGAGCCACCACGCCCAAGAGTGTGGATCATTCCATCCGGAGTGACACCTTGAAAGCCGGCAACCACTAGAGATTTTCCCGCATCTAGAAAACTCTGCATGAGTGATGGATCCATGTTGAGAATGCGTCCACGAGTGTGGGATCCAGTGGTGCGGATGCCGGCTTGGCTACCAGTGATCGAGGCGGCATCAACGCCCATCTGTTGTAGTGCAATGCTGAGTAGAGCGATCGACTGCTGCTCGCCCGTTGCGAGCAAAACATCGAGTTCGCGTTCACTCGGATTTTCTGACAAATCCTGAGCCATTTTGATAAGTCCATCGGTGACGCCAGACATCGCCGACACGACGGCCACGACTTGGTGTCCAGCGTCACGGGTGCGTTTCATCCGAGCAGCAACGTTGCGGATTCG
>VFJU01000487.1 GCA_009885905.1 Verrucomicrobiota bacterium | reverse complement strand
TGCTGGGATTGGGCTTTGTTGGCTTAGTTTGTGTAATTGAGAGGTTGTTTTTCTTCCACCGAGCGCGGATTAACGTCGGAAGTTTACTGGTTGGCTTGTCGCATCACATCCATCGGCGGGCGTTTGCCGAGGCTTTACACGAGGCCGCGAGGGCGCCCGGGCCCGTCGCGCGAGTCGCGCATGCCGCGCTGCTTAGGTACTATCTTCCTCGCACCGAATTGCGGGACGTCGTTCAGGAAACAGCCCAACTTGAAGTGCCTCGAATCGAAAAAAATATTCGGGCGATCTTGGGGGTAGCTTTGCTTGCACCACTTGTTGGAATGTTAGGAACGCTGATTGGAATGTTAGAAACATTTCAAAAAGTTAGTGAACAAGGTGGCTTCACCGGTCCGGCAGAACTTTCTGCTGGGGTATTTACTGCGTTGATTACCTCGGTGATCGGCTTGACGGTAGCTATCCCCCTTTATTTGTTCTATCTGTATTTTCTTGGAAGGGCTAAGCGACTCGTGCATCGCTTGGAGCGGACTGGAATCGAGATGGTTCATCTCATCGCAGATGCTCGTGAGGAAGAGGAATTCGCCCCCTTTCGTGGCGAGGTGACTGCGGGCAAGAAAGTAGTGAAAGCCAAACGAGAACCTACGAAATGAAATTGGAAATGACCTTGCCAGAGCGGCCGGGATTCCTGCATGCCGTGCCGTTGTTAAATATCTTCGCAATGGTGCAATTGTTTTTTCTGCTAGGACCGTCTTTGGTTTGGCAGTCGGGTGTGGCAGTGGATTTGCCGCCATCACGATTCCAAATGGAACGTTTTGAAACCCCTCTGGTTGTAACTTTGGGACCCGGTGAACCAACTCCAAGGATTCACTTTGCCCGAGACTCGGTAACGCTCGTAGAACTATCAGAGAGGCTCGATAAACTTCGAGAAAATGGTGCACAAGCAAAGTCGATCGTTTTACTGCAAACTGACATCGGCACCCCAGTCGGGGTCGAGCGTCAGGTGACAGAAATGATTTTAGCAAAAGGATTTCGCTTGGCTTTGGTTGGTATAAATTCGCCGCCAGGCTCGTTTCGTCACCAGAAACCCATCATCGAGTGATGTCACGGGTAACGATCAGTTCTACTAGGCTAATGGGTACGCCAAAATGGTTTTTTCGTTGGATTCAACCTAGGCAACCGCTGGTTCCCAAGATCTTGGCATTGCTGCTGGCCGGAGTGTTCTTTTTAATCCTCATCACATCTGTGCGGATCCGTGTGGCGCCACCAGAAAAATCTACCCCAAGACGTGCATCGGTTATTTATTTGAACGACGATTCTAATGGAACGAATCTTTCCATAAATGCTCGCGAAGGTGGCCCATTTCCTTCGCGCTTCGAATTATCCCAGTGGGTTGGAATTAACAAGTTAGAGGATGCCAGCATGGCTTCGGCCAAGTTTCAACCTCCACATTATCAGCCGAAAGTTGATAGTATCCCATTAGAAAATGAGATTAAGCCCGAAGACCTCGCGGCGAGAGGAGAACGATTTTTCCCTATTTATCGACAATCACCGAGCCATGCACCGGAGTTGGTTCCGCAGCAACTCGCGCCTGTTCTATCCGCTTTTTCAGAAGCCTCGAAAGAGGCTTTTCCAGAGTATTTCCCAACTTTCGAGGGACAAGTGGACGAAACGATGGCCGCGGTTACATGGCGGTTCCTGTTGAGGATTAATCCGGCAGGTACGGTGGTGGAAGCCGTTTCGATCGAAAAAGGTGGCGAAGCTGGCGCACTCGCGTTGGAGAAGTGGCTGCGCCAAATCAGCTTCAAGCCCGAAACTGGAAAATCTTTCCGTTGGATCTCCGTGGGTATCGGATTTATCAATCAAGCCATTCATGGAACTGACCCTCGCTGATTTCGTGTTTTTTGTCATCGTCGGCTCCTTCGTCTTGGTGCCGGTCTTTGCGATTATTTCGCGAACTTTACACCGCCGAGAAGAAAATCGTGCCCTAGCAAACCGAGTGATCTGCCGACTTTGCCTTCGCGCTTTCGAGGATATTGGTCACACCAAAGTCGTCATTTGCTCCACATGTGGCGCTCTCAACGAGAGGGGTCGCAGTCGCAGGCTCGGGTGAGCCTCTTTATTTTTCGTGCCTTCAACTGAATTTCCTGCTTTCCCTCGCCCAGCCCCCGCTGACTTTCTTTTGCCCATGTCCACCGAGCTGACCCGTAATTTCTCCATCATCGCCCATATCGACCACGGGAAAACCACGCTTTCGGATCGCCTGATGGAGGCGACGCACACCGTTACGATGCGGGAAAGTAGCGCCCAGCAGCTCGACTCGATGGACTTGGAGCGCGAAAAGGGAATCACCATTAAGTCGCACCCTGTGGCCATGGAATACAAGGCGAAGGACGGTAAAACCTATAAACTTAATCTGCTAGATACGCCGGGTCACGTCGATTTTTCCTACGAGGTTTCCCGTGCCCTAGCTGCTTGCGAAGGTGCGATCTTGATGGTAGACGCCGCGCAAGGCGTCGAAGCTCAGACAGTCGCTAACCTTCATTTGGCGACCGAGCAAAATCTACTCATCATCCCGGTTCTCAACAAGATCGACCTGCCTGCTGCGGATGTGGCGAAATGTAAAAAGCAGTTAGAAGAAATTCTTTGCATACCAGCCGAAGATTGTATCCCGGCCTCCGCGAAGGCGGGGATTGGTATTGAGGAAATCCTCGAAGCCATCGTCGCCCGCGTTCCGGCTCCGGTAGAAAATCCAGATAAGCTCCTGCGTTGTTCGGTTTTCGATTCGCTCTATGACACCTATCGCGGTGTGGTTTCTTACGTCCGCGTGTTTTCTGGTTCGGTCCGAAAAGGCCAGCGGGTGAAGTTGATGGCCACCGGCAAGACTTACGAGGTGAAAGAAGTCGGCATCTTCACCCCAAAAATGAGCGCTCGTGACATTCTAACAGCAGGTGACGTTGGCTATGTCATTGCGAACATGAAGTCGGCAAGCGAAGTAAAAGTCGGCGATACCATGACCGACAATACCCACCCTTGTCCCACGGCACTTCCCGGCTACAAGGAAATCCAGCCGATGGTTTTTTCAGGGATTTATCCGGTGGATTCTTCGGATTATGAGGCACTCAAGCTTGCCATGGGAAAGCTGCAGATCAATGACCCAGCCTTCACATTTTCATCGGAGAGTTCGACCGCACTTGGATTTGGTTTTCGCTGTGGCTTTCTTGGTTTGCTGCACATGGAGATTGTCCAAGAGCGTCTTCGCCGTGAGTTCGACATGGATGTAATCTCCACCTACCCTTCGGTGATTTACAATGTGACGATGACGGATGGCACAGAACGAATCATTGATAATCCTACACTATTTCCAGATCCCCAAGGCATCATGGAGATTCGTGAACCTGTCGTGAATGTCTACATCATGGTGCCCGGTGAATACATTGGTGATATGATGCAGCTGGTTCTTGAAAAACGTGGGGACGTGACTAACACCGAAACCATTGATGACACTCGAGTGATGCTTTCTTGTGTTTTGCCACTTGCCGAAATTCTTGTGGATTTCAACGACAAGTTGAAGTCGATGACGCGTGGTTATGGTTCCATGGACTACGAGCATTCCGGTTATCGCGCGGCGAAAATGGTTAAGATGGATATGTTGATCGCCGGTGATCCTGTTGAGGCGTTTTCCACCATTGTTCACCGTGATAAAGCCGAGTCTTATGGACGCCTGTTAGCAGGGAAGCTGAAAGAAGTGATACCTTCGCATCTTTTTGTTGTCGCCATTCAAGCGGCTGTAGGTGGAAAGATCGTCGCCCGTGAATCCATCTCTGCGATGCGCAAGAATGTCACCGCAAAGTGCTATGGAGGTGATATCACTCGGAAGCGCAAACTGCTCGAAAAGCAGAAGGAAGGTAAGAAAAAGATGAAGATGTTCGGGAAGGTGAATATCCCGCAAGATGCATTTATTAAGGTTCTCAAGAGTGGAGATTGATCAGCACTCGCGGAATGCTTGAATCTTCCTGCGAATGACGGAATGATTTGCTCCGTGCTGGAATTCCCAACGAAACCACCTGCTGGAATTGCGTTATTCGATCTTGATGGAACTTTGATCGCGTGGGATTGCCAGGTGCTTTTTCGGCATTTTATTGTTAGGAAAGAACCTTGGCGGGCAATTTTCTTGCCGGTCTTTCTTGTTTTTCTGCCATTGGCAGGAGTGCTTGGTGCCGGGGGAATGAAAAGAGTTTTTCTCAGTTACCTTTGGATGATGAGTTCGAGAAATCTTGAAAAATATTCGCGCGAGTTTGCGGTTTCCTTGATGCCTTTAATCTACCCTAAACTCCTTGAGAAAATTAAATTGGAACGTGATGCAGGTCACATGTTAATACTAGCGTCTGCCAGTCCCGAGTTTTACGTTGCTGATATAGGACGCGAATTAGGGTTTGATCTTACTATAGGAACTCAGGTGCAACTTGGTGCGCTTTTTCCTGATTTAGAAAATAATAAAGGCTACGCGAAAGTAGATCGGTTAGAGAAAATTCTGCCGTCTTCATATTTTGATTTCGGCAAACTTAGAAATTGTCATGGCTACACTGATAGTTGCGCAGATCTCCCGATGCTAACGCTTTGTGATTGGGTTACGGTAGTGAATCCATCGAGACGCCTCACAGATTTGGCTTCTGCGTCGAGTTGGGAAATCCTGCGTCCCGCCCGCCCGTGGAAATCACGTTTGGAGTTCGGGCTCCGTATGGTAGGGCTGATTTTCGGATGGGGTAAAGACCCAGGGAAATGTGGATGGTGATTTCAGTCTGCCGATTGGGTTGTCATTTTGAGATATTTTCGATTAATATTTTTGTGTCTCAATT
>VFJU01000429.1 GCA_009885905.1 Verrucomicrobiota bacterium | reverse complement strand
TTTGATGTTCGCTCATGGTATTTCCATCGCGCTGCTTTTCGGCCTGACTGACCGGATTGAGCGCAGTACTGGGACTCTCGACCTACAAGAACTCGGTGGCCTCGCAAAAGCTGCCCCTCGTCTCGCTTTTGTTTTTGGAATCGCCGCGATGGCATCCATTGGACTTCCCGGTCTCGCAAACTTCTCTGGTGAAATCCTAGTCTTCCTCTCTGCATTTAAAAGTTACGACGGCACGACAGGTCTCGGTCCCGTTCAAATCGCTTGCATCCTTTCCATCTGGGGAGTGGTGATTTCAGCGGTTTATATGCTGCGCGCTTACCGAGACATCTTTCAAGGTCCATTAGTGAAATCCACCATATCTGCTGCCGACACCACCTTAGCAGACCGTATTCCTGCCATTATCCTCATCGTCGTCCTTTTGGCCGTCGGTCTTTATCCAAATATTTTACTCAACTTGCTGAAGTAAGACCCACTCGACCTAGCGACCTATCTTTTCCTCATGCCCGCCTACTACCTCGAAGCCCTCACCGTCACACTTGGCATCTTCTTGCTTATGGCAGAGACCTTTTGCTCGCGCAATAATAAAGCATGGGTCGGAATCTCCGCTGCCATCGGTCTAACGGTAATCCTTGGGCTCACCTGTGTCGCCATTGGGCCAGATGCCAAACCTAACGCCGAATGGGCTAAATGGCCGATGTGGCAATTTTACAACTTCGATTCCCTTGCGAAATTCTATAAAATCTTCGCAATCGTCGCCACCATTATGGTCATTCTTCTGGCGGTTGATTATCGTAAAATTCTCGCTAGATTTACCGAAAATCCAGATTCAGAATCAGGAACTGGCGAATTTTACGTGCTACCTATTTTTGCCTGTGCAGGAATGATGTGGCTAGCATCTGCCAAAGATCTTGCGGGTGCATTCGTCGCACTCGAACTCATCACGGTCACATTTTACGTTCTCGTAGCCTACATGCGGCGCAATGTTGGTTCGTTAGAAGCAGGGGTGAAATATTTGATTCTCGGGGCATTAAGCACGGGCTTCCTCGTTTACGGGATCGCTTGGATTTATGGTTCGCTTGGAACGATGAACTTTGACGCTATTTCTATCCTTCTTCAAGCCGATGGTGGAGCAAATATCCAACTCACCCCGCTGCTTTTCGGGGTCGCACTTGTCATCGTCAGCCTAGGATTCAAGATCGGCGCGGTACCAATGCAAGTATGGATTCCGGATGTCTATCAGGGCGCACCCACCCCTGTGACAGCATTTCTATCAGTAGGTTCCAAAGCCTCAGGATTCATTCTGACCATTCGTTTCTTGGAGCCATTCTTAGCCAGCAAGATCACCCACGGACCGATCATGACGCTGCTGCTCATTCTGGCATGCGCCACTTTGCTGTTTGGTAATCTAGCAGCCATTTCACAATCTAATTTCAAACGCTTGCTGGCATACTCGTCGATCGCGCATGCTGGATTTCTAATCCTCGCACTCGCAGCCTGGAGCCCAGAGACGTCAACATCTGAAGGTTCTGTGAAAGTGGTTTCATTCTATCTAGCCACCTATTTATTCATGACATTCGGTGTCTTCTTTATTCTCTCACAAGTGCGTATCCAACGTGACGGTGAAAACATCTCGGACTTCAATGGTCTGGGAAAGACTAATCCATCGCTGGCAATCGCCCTCACCGTTCTTTTATCCGCACTTGCAGGTGTCCCGCTCACTGCCGGATTTATTGGTAAATTTCTTGTCTTCGCGCTCGCCGTTCAAGCCGGTCTTTGGTGGGGTGTCGGCATTGCTTTCATCGCTGCAGCTGCTGGATTTTATTATTATTTTAAAGTCGTGCGTGCCATCTGGTGGACATCACCTGCTGATGACGCCAAGTCCATTGTTCTGCCGTGCATCAGCAAGTGGTGCATCGCGTTGCTCACCGTCGCGGTAGTAGTCATCGGATTCTGGCCTCAGCCAATTTGGCTACTACTCCTCTAGCAGTGTAGTTTCTCCGAGCTTGTCACGGATTGGAATTGACCCACCAATCACGAAATCGAAAACTGATTGGATATGAAATACATCGGATTCATCATTTTCACTCTCACATCCGCCACCCTTATTTCGGCTGCATCTGGCGGCATCATCATTGGACCCGTTCGTGGCCAACCAGGCGAAAGCGTCCGACTGGTAACTTTTTCTGAAACGAAAGGCGATACGGTTCAAAAAAATATCCTTGGGAAATCCATTAGCGATCCTTTCGAAATCATTCGCGAGCGAGATATCGTCTGGACTTTCCGCACTCCTGCCGCAGATGGCACCCGCCGCGGAATGGTCCGAGTTCCTAAAATCACCACCATCACCAAATCATTGGTTGATGGCAAAGAGCAAAAAATCACCGAAAAAAGTCCTCTCGTCGGTAAAATTTTTTCGATGTCGAAAACACCGACAGCAGATTGGAAATTCGAACTCGATGGATCAGTCCCACTCACCCGTGTACAAAAAGAAATTAACGAACTCACGGTCTATTTGAAACGCGATTGGTATCCAAACCGCGAACTCAACGTCGGAGACTCATGGGAATTTGATCCCACTTGGGTTCGAATGCTCATTGATAGTGAAATGTCTCAGACTAAGACCATTGCCACCATGAGACTCCGCCAAGTTCGCACCGCAGAAAAGCGCCGCGTGGCCGTCATTGACGTGTCGATCCAAACATCAGGCGGAATTTTTCGCTCTGATGGCAGTCAGACGAATGCAACCGTCGAACTAACAGGAGAAGTGATCGTTAATTTAGAAACCATGTTGGATGAACTTCTCGAACTTAAGGGCACCATTTCCAGCGTTTACATCAAAGGAGCCGAATCCACCAAAGCAAAACGATCTCTCCGCCTCCTCGCGACTAAATCGTTTATCAAAGACAGCCCGATGCAATAAACAGCTTAAGCTATTCATTATCACCACTAAATCCTAATGTTAAAAACAAGTTCTTCCACATTGTGGCATCACCCCACACGTCACTTTGCCATTCTCACGACGATACTCGTGGCTTCTTGTAGTACCTATCTTCCTGTTACAGAAAAATCGAGAATGGAACTGAATAGGACGACGCTCGCAGATGCCGATGACTTACTAAAAAAAGCCGATAAAATCACACAACACTCCGAGGCATCCGCAGTCTATCAAATGCGTGCCGCAGAAATCGCATGGGGACAACTGGATACCGATGGGGGCAAGATCAGTGCCATCGATCAACTCTCAGAAAATCAACAGCACGCACTGAGGATTATAAAAAAAGCGACTGAAGATATCGCAATAAACTTTGTCGGACCGCAAGCCACTCCAGTGAAGACATTCACCTACGCGGGCCTCAGTTATCGAGTGGATGCTGCCATGGCACCTAAACCAGGAGTCTATCCATTGGCGCGCTTGGAGTCGATCGAACCGGCCGATCAGATCAAACGCACACTTTGCAAGAATTGGTACACCGATGAAGGAGTTGGCGCTCCATTTGCTCCAGTTTGGAAACGTCCTACCGACCCTAAGGTGCGGCGATTTGTGAGTCGGCGTAGTTATTTGGAACCCATCACAGGGGTTCTAACATTTAAAAGTACCGCGAGTGCAGAAGGAGTTCGCCATGCATCACTGCTCGGCTATGATCCGACTTACATCTCACGGGTCGACTTAGGACGAACCAACTATCCCCTCGCTGCGGACTTCACCGCACCCATCGTCAAACAAACCATCGACATCGATGAATTCAAACTGGCATTCACTGGATTGGTTCACCCTGGTCACTTAGATTCCGAACTTATCCTACTGGAACCTTATGATCCTGAGCGGATTCCTGTCATACTCGTGCATGGTTTGAGCTCCCACCCTCGCATGTGGCGTGATGTAATTAACGAACTGCGCGCTGATCCAAAACTCCGAGGTCGCTATCAATTCATACTTTATTACTACCCAACTGGCTGGCCAATCGCCTACTCATCGATGCGTTTGCGTGAGGAACTTGCAGCGATGAAGTCACTTTTCGGGCAACCAAAGAAGATGGTGCTTATCGGACACAGCATGGGTGGCTTGGTTTCACGCATGCAGGTGATTTCACCAGGTCGAAAAATTTGGGATGCACGCTTGGGAGACCAGGCTGACGAATTATATGCCAAGCTTCCCGCAGACCATCTCGCCAAACGCATGGCAGTGTTCTCATCAAATCCCGACATCGGTCGTGAAATCTATATTTCAACCCCTCACCGAGGCAGTGGACTTGCAGACCTTTCCATCACTTCTTTATTTGTCAAAATCCTAACGCTTCCAACAACGATCACCAGTGCATTGATCGACATACCCACGAATCTGAGGACTCAAGGCACATTTAACAGTGTCTCTGGACTCTCTCCCAGTAACCCACTTTACAAAGTCATCGATAAATTCCCCATCGAGGTGCCACATCATTCGATCATTGGCGACCGTGGCAAAGGCGATACCCCAAATAGCAGCGATGGAGTCGTGCCGTATTGGAGTTCCCATCTTGCCACTGCAAAGTCGGAAAAAATTGTACCCGACAATCACGGTGCCTTTGATGATCCGCAGGCTATACAAGAGGTCCGGCGAATTCTTATACTCAATGCTGGAATCAAAGAGTAGTCGATCTACTCATTCTGATTGCTTGCTACGGATACCAATCAGGCTAAATTCACTTCAATGTTCACGAAACGCAACAGCCCGCCTGGGTCACCCCCTGCCACCTTGTTGCCCCACCTAGTCGATGGCAAAATCTGTAAGCCAAATATTCAAATCATTGAATACAATGAGACTTCATTTGAAGAGCGTGATGTTTCAGACCTAAGCCAACTTGCCAATCCGTTTGCCGACAATAAGGTCATATGGATCAACATTGACGGTCTCGGCGACGTGGAAGCACTTACCCAACTCGGCACTCGTTTCAACCTTCACCCTTTGGCTCTTGAAGACGTTCTCAACATCGGTCAAAGACCTAAAGTCGAACATACGACGGACTACATTTTCATTGTTGCACAGATGGTCTATCAAAATAAAGATACCGTCATTTGTGGTGAACAAGTAAGCATTTTTCTTGGAGAAAATTTTTTAGTCACCATTCAAGAAGAAGGCGAATTTGATGTTTTTGAACCTGTCCGCCAACGCATCCGCAGCGGTAGGAACCAGATTCGAAAATTAAAGACTGATTATCTCGCATACGCACTGTTAGACTCAATCATCGATCATTACTACCCAGTGCTCGATAACATCGGTACTTCGATCGAGCTACTCGAAGATAATTTGCTTAATAAACCCTCTCGGGAAATGGTAATGACTCTTCACGAATATAAGCGCAGTCTCACTCAAATGCGGCGTTTTATTTGGCCGCTTCGCGATGTAACGAATGGACTGCTGCATAATCCAACTGATTACATTACGGCCACGACTAAAGTCTATTTGCGCGACTGCTACGACCACACGGTTCAGTTGATGGACTTAGTCGAAAGCTACAAAGAAATTACCAACAGTTTAATGGAACTCTACCACTCGAGTGTCGGTCTCCGAACCAATGAGGTCATGCGAGTGCTCACCGTGATCACTTCAATATTCATTCCTCTGACATTTATCGCAGGAGTTTATGGTATGAACTTCTCACCCATGTCGCGGAGCGACCAACCTCTTCCACTTAACATGCCTGAACTCTATCAGCCATATGGCTATGCATTAATCCTTATTGTCATGGCCTCTATCGCAGTGATTCAACTTTTCATTTTCAAGAGAATGAAGTGGCTATGACGAAACGAATCTAATATTTCCATAATTCTACGGAATTCGTCATGACTTTTTCTGGATTCGATAACAATAGACAGTCGCTTTGTTTGTAAAATTTAATTTGAAAAGGAGATTCTTTTTTATGTTTGGAGTTGCAGCTTTGATGCTTCTGGTTAAATTCTGCTGACTGCTGTGTGCGCCCATTTTTGGTAGCTGGCCCGAACCGATATGATTGAACCGGGATCATCTTCCAACGTAATATGTCATGCCTTCTTAGGAAGACGGAAAAGCGATGGACGATCCCACTTATTGAGTTTACGGAACGTGGCTCACAGCGCCAAGGACGGCACAGCGGTTATCTTTTTTTTGAATTAGTCTAAGTTGGTCTCGAAGACCTTGATTGATTTTGCCCAGTCGCACATGGTCTCCCACGTGATCCAATTTGTAGTGCTGGGAAGTGGGAGCGGAGGAAATGCGGCGGTTGTCGAATGTGGAGGAATGCGATTGATGATCGATGCAGGATTGAATGCAAAGCAGTTGTCCCTGCGGCTCTTGCAGGTGGGAATCGATCCGGCATCGTTAAACGGAATTTTGCTCACCCATGAGCATGGAGACCACGTTCGTGGGCTCAAAATATTTCTCAAAAAAAACCCCATGACGGTTTTCACCACTCCATCCACGGCGCGTATCGTGCGTGAAAATGGAATCGAAGGCGGCAAGTGGAAATTTTTCGAGGCAGGTCAGGTGTTTACAATCGGTGAAATTACTATCGAAACTTTCGCCATCCAGCATGACGCGGTGGATCCGGTGGGCTTCGTGGTCGGCTACAAAAAAAAGCGCTTGGGATTTCTATCAGATGCTGGATTTGTGACACGCAGCATGACCGAACAACTGCGCGGCCTTAACGGCCTCTTCGTTGAGGCGAACTACGACGAAGGATTGTTAGATTCGGATACCAAACGCCCATGGTCAATCAAGCAGCGGATCAGTTCGCGGCATGGGCATTTGTCAAATGGGCAGGTTACCGAGCTAATCCGCGACATCTCTCACCCCGCGCTGGGCAAGGTGGTACTTGGCCACTTGAGCTCAGATTGTAATACACCAGAAATTATTTTAGCCCAACTCCAAGCTTGCCTCTCAGAACTCGGACACGGACATGTGGGATTACACTGCGCACCTCAGCACGAACCCACCGAATGGTTTCAATTCTAGTAAAACGTGCTCCCATTACGATAGAGAAAAGGCAAGTATGGCTGAAATGAGTATCAACAGCATGAAAGAAGTAGTCTGGCAATCAGCGCAAAAGAAACGAGTTTAGCCGTCATCTGAATCATTAAAACTACCGCCATAGCCTGGGCGATAGATTAAAAGACCGCTGTGCTTGGCGATTTCATGGAAATGTGCATCGATAGCATACAGGCGCACGCCGTCATGGATGGCGATGGCAGCGATGAGGACATCGAGCCATGGGACCGTTAGACCTTTGGAGCGAAGCCGCCAAGCCAAGGCAACAGCGCGGTCCCAATCATCCTCCCGACAAAGACGGTAAGGAATGACGGAAAAGCGTTTCCCCAAGAGCGCGCGTTCTTCCAGACGCGCGCCTCCGAGAACTTCCAGTCGGACAGGCGAGCACCACTGAGCTTCGTAGGCATCCAGTAAGCCCTCGACGGCCAGCTTCACCCTCATATCGCCATTACGGCGGAGACTCTCAATCCAGGCAGATGAATCCACTAGCACCATGGCAACTCAGTCTTGATAGAGGGGTGGGACTGGATTTGCAGAGTCAAGTCCCGCCGCATCTGGCGCTGGAGCCGGGTAGTCAAAAACTCCCTCGCGAATCATCTTTCCGAATTCTCGCGCCTGTTTACGCCGCACAAACTCAGTGACCGCTCGCGCCACCGCTGGACTTTTATTCTTGTCCCCGGTGATTTTAAGCAATTCAGACATGACGTCATCTTCGATATCAACAGTGATTCTCATGGCGGAATAATATCACTCATTTTGCATCAATAAAAGAATTATTTTGAATCTTTTTGATTCGAAATAAATAAAAAAAGACGCCTAGACGGTATTTACACGATGAAGAAAAAAACAATACAGATGCAAAATTAAAAAAGGACTACAAGCAATCGAGTTGCAAGTAAGACGAGAGCTAAAACAATTACGACTGGTGTGAAGCGATAGAATTTAATCCTAGGCAACTCAGAAAACAGCAATGGGTTAATCTTAGACCATGGGTCTACCATTGCAAATCAGACGGATTTCCCTCACGGAAAACCGAGGATTTCTAGTTAGACTTTTTCGTTCTTTTTTCGAGTGCCTGCACATAACCGCCAAGCTTTTGTTGTAACAAGCGATCTCGTTCACCGACGGTTTTGCCCTTGCCGCCCATCATTTCTTTCATTTCTCTTTCCATTCCGTCCTCCGTCACCGACCTGGGATCGATACCGAGGGAAATGGTGGCCTTTTCAATATCCTTAGATCGGTTGCCGATCATTTCCAGCGCCTTGTCATACTGGCTTGCCATAACCGTGACACTTCTAATCAGATCTAAATCCTTGCCGCTGGCTTTGATATCCGTAATTAAATCCGCCACGATGCGGCGATTATCTTCGGAACTCGAAAACCACGCAGACGCACTTCCTATCATCAGCCCGAAAAATGATACTGTGAGCCAGTTGCCCTGTCGTCTTTTTTTTGCCAAACGTGCGACTTGTTCGTCGAGCAACTGATAAATGTCATCGTTGCACGTCGATGGTTCCGGGGAAAACTCTCTGATTTCGGCTTCCGTATGATTTGGATTCATGTCTGACGGGGATGATCAAAAAATCATCGATGTGCCTTGAATGTATTAGATTTTATTTATTATCAAGAATATTTAATAATTAAGTAAAATTAACTAATTTTCGAATTTGTCGTCCGTGGCTTAGGTTCTAATATTTGGTGTTTGACGTAACAATTTGCCAATCAGGTTCCAAAGGTGCCCATGCTTACTCTGGCTCTACCCGTTGCGGTGCCGTGAATCTTTATCTTCTAAAGCCAAGAAAATCACCAAGTGGGGAAGATATTCAATTGTCGGTTGGCGATGTCAGAACGCACCGCACTCCGGATTACTGTGAAGCGCTTGCGGTCTTGAACCTTTAGCGTTTAACCCCTAGCTTGCGCGCTCGACCCGGAAACTCCATGCCTAAACTCTACGTCAAAACCTACGGCTGCCAGATGAACGAGCGCGACTCCGAACAAGTCGTAAAAATGTTCAGTGAGGGCGGCTACACGGTCACGACGAATGAAAATGAGGCCGATGCCGTGCTCATCAACACGTGCTCGGTTCGCGACCAAGCAGAACAAAAGGCACTGGGTAAAATGGGCAATTTGATCCATAAGGGTCGTGACCGAAAACACGTGGTCTATGGCTTCATGGGTTGCATGGCCCAGTCCCGCGGTGAGGAACTTTTTCAAACAGTGCCTAAGCTCGACTTGGTCGTTGGCACTCAAAAATACCATAAGGTTTTTGAATACGTCGACCGTATCCTCCAACGTCGGTTAGAAGCCCGCATGGACGATCCCACCTACTCACTACGCGGTACCACCGTCTGTGATATTGCCGAGGAGGAGGGATCACAAAATACGATCCGCGATCATGTCCCGAAAGTCTACGAAGCATCATCTTTTGTCTCGATCATGCAAGGATGTAACATGCGTTGCTCATTCTGCATCGTACCCGACACTCGCGGCAAGGAACGTGGTCGACCGATCTTAGAGGTCGTCGGAGAAGTTCGCCATCTCGCGGCTCATGGGGTCAAGGAGGTTACGCTGTTAGGACAAATCGTCAATTTATACGGCCGCACTGAGTTTCCAAAAGTCGATGGTAAATCACCCTTTGTACAACTGTTAGAATCGGTTCATGAAATCGATGGTATTGAGCGGATCCGGTTCACCTCGCCCCACCCGATTGGATACCGAGACGACCTCGTTACGGCGTTTACCTATTTACCTAAACTCTGCTCGCACATTCATTTTCCCATGCAAAGCGGCTCCGACCGCATTCTCAAGGAGATGCGCCGACCCTACAAAAACGCAAAGTTTGTTGAAATCTGTGAGAAAATGAAAGCTGCTCGCCCGGGTATCGCCATCACCACCGACATGATTGTCGGCTTCCCAGGCGAAACGGAGGAGGATTTTCAAGCCACCATCGATACCGTTGAACGACTCAAGTTCGACAACGCATTCGTGTTCCGTTACTCAAAACGCCGCAACACCCCTGCCGCTGAAATGGAAGGCCAACTCGACGAGGCGGTGAAAGAGGAGCGCAACCAACGCTTGCTTGCAGTTGTCGACCAGCTCGCCATCGACAGCAATGCGGCGATCGTTGGTACACGGCAACGAGTGCTGTGCGAAGGCCCATCGAAAAACAATGCCGCGCGCCTAACGGGTCGAACTTCTCAGAATAAAATCGTCATCTTTGACGGCGACCCCGCACGCCTCACCGGACAAATCCTCGATATTCAGATCGAGGAGTCCACCGGGTTCACCCTATTCGGTACTGCCTGCCTTGAAGGCTAACGCTGCATCGAAGTCCACTTCTGAGAAAATCTAATTTTCACTCGACGAGACTCACCGACGCTGAGTCCATCCGTCCCACGCATAGCGAGCGATGGCCCGCCGGGCCAAGTCGTCGGGATTAGGTGAAAACGAAACCACCTCCCACTGAGACGCTAAAAAGTCAGAGAATCTCTCTGCTCGTTTTTCTGAGTTTCTATCCGAACTTACCGCCACCGCAACGGAACCTTGATGCAGCAAGCCAAGTTTGATTCGGCGCTGACCAGCACCGGCGATTTTCCGACCGAATGAATCAGTTAGATCATATTGAACTGGGTTTTCAAAACAAAGCCCAGTGCCTATCTGGTTATTTCCACCATTCAGTTTTACAGGATTTTCTAAGTCTGTTAGGACTTTCGCAAGTGCAGTGTGGACCAAGCGATAACTCTCTGCACCACGCGCAGACACCAACCGTTCACCGCGAGGCACGACAAGCGAATAAGTCCAGTCCGCACGATGGTCTACCATTCCCCCACCCGTCCAACGACGAACCACATCCACACCTGGGAACTCAGCTTCTGCAGCGGCGAATCCACCAAAGTATCCAAGGCTTACCCAGTCGCCCTGCCAGCCATAAATCCGCAAAACCGGCGCATCGATGGTCTCCAACAACCACTCGTCCACTGCCATAGCCTCTGGACCCGCCCGCAATTGCGGATCTATCCAAAGCAATAGTTTTTCGAACACCTTCATCCGCCGACAGTCTCCGCCTTAATTTAAAAATCTAAACCCTTAAATCGTTCCGTGCCTTGCATTCCGACCCAACCTTGCCAGATTCACGCCATGTCAATCGCGGCCAAGCCAAACAGCGCTCTGCTCATCGTAGGTCACGGATCCACCGAGAATCCGGACTCCTCCACTCCCTACTTCGAACACGCCGATGAAATTCGCCAACGCGGACTTTTCGCCGAGGTGCATTGCTGCTTTTGGAAAGAGGAACCGTCGATGCGTGAAGCCTTTTATTTGATCGATGCGGACGACGTCTACGTGGTGCCGGATTTCATCAGCGAGGGATATTTCACGCAGGACGTCATTCCCCGCGAACTCCAACTCACCGGGGCAACTACAGTCGTCCGCGGAAAGTCTTTTCACTACTGCTTGCCCGTTGGAGTGCACCGCTCGATGACCGATCTCATTCTCAAGCGAGCGCGGGAAGTCGCCCCTGACATCGCTCCATCCGAGACTACTTTGATCATCACTGGACACGGCACCGGCCTTAATCAAAATTCCACCAAAGCTATCCGCGACCAAGTCGACCTCATCGCGGCATCCAATGCTGGCTACGCAGCGGTGCTCGATGCCTACATGGAGGAGCAACCCTTCATCGCGGAGTGGGATCAATTGTCGCAAACGCCCAACGTCGTCGTCGTACCATTCTTCATCTCCGACGGGCTCCACTCGTTTCAAGACATTCCCGTCATGCTTGGCATCGAGAGCGAGGTCGGTGCCGCAGCCAGCCAGCGCGAAGTATTCCGCCACAACCCACACCATCTCCGCGGAAAAATGCTCTATTATAGTTCGGCGATCGGAACCGAACGATTGTTGGCCGATGTCATTCTTGATCAGGTTGCTGATTTTGATAATCTACACTTATCACTCTAATTAAGTGACTTAAATTGAATTTTACATTTTTTGATTACTAAGATGTCTTCTGCGTCACAGCTTAAAAAACTCCTTCAAAACGGGATTCACCGCATTGGCCAACTTGAGCTTCAAACGAACGTTCATGGTTTTCAATACGTCATTTGCCACTTCCTCGACTGCGAGAATACCGTGCAGCCAGACTTCGGCGGATTGATCGTTCACCACGGCCCTGCAGACGCCCGTGACCTTTCGACTTATTCCGAAGACGGAACGTATCGATTCACCAAAGGCCAAACCAACCTCAAGCAAGGATGGGTGATGACCCTCGCAAATGAAAACGATCTGTTACTTGCCCTAGATCAATTTTATCCAGCCTGCGTCGGGCTTTTTCTCGCACAACAAGGCGGCATTCTCGAGATCGAATCGCTTCGAGAAAAGCTCAACCGCCAGACCGGTATGTATCGCTTTGCGCGCTCGATCAGCGATGCCGGTGCGCAGGCACTCATCCAGCAAGTCTGCGGCCCCGCCCATCAGTGCGCGAAAAAAATCTTATGGCAAATCGATGATGCCACGCCTCTCGACGACAGCGAGGCTAGCCGGTTCAACGGAATTCCTAGCAGTCTTTCTGAAATGGAAGCTATTCCATTGCTTTGCCGCGAGGCATGCAACCACTTCGTCGCAGAATGCCGAAAAGCCGCCAAGGCCGAGTTCGACGCAAAAGCGCCGCAAGCGTGATCAAGACCGCTGTTTGAGTAGATCGCGAATCTCAGCAAGGAGTTTTTCTTCAGTGCTAGGCTCTGGAGGTGGTGCTGCTGCCGCCTCTTTTTCAGTTAGATTTTTCGCTCTATTGATCGCTTTGACCACCAAAAACATAACGAAAGCGACGATCACAAAATTGATACCGATCGTGATAAAATTCCCGTAAGCGATCACCGCCCCTTCGGTCTTAGCCTTCACCAAGTTCGTCGCGCTGACTTTGTCGGAAAGTGCGAGAAATTTGTTTGAATAATCCATGCCGCCCGAGATCCTGCCGATCACCGGCATGATCAGATCTTCGATAAACGCGGTGGATAACTTGGTGAATGCGGCGCCCATCACAAAGGCCACGGCCATATCGATCAAGTTTCCCTTCAGTGCAAATTCTTTGAATTCTTTAAACATCTTTTGGTATGATTTATTCGCACCAGCTACCCAAAACAACTCCCCATCACAAGCCAAGATATATTTTGCCAAAATACAAATCGTTTTATATCCCTCAAGGATCGTTGAAATTTGATTGCCAAGCCCCCAGCCCTTTGTTCACTTCGCGGCATGGCCAATCCGACCAACGTGCTCTCCAGCGGAATCGAAATCACCGGTTCCATCCGCTTTTCCAATGACATGATCATCGATGGGAAAATCGACGGCGAAATTTCGTCGGATAAAGGGCGCGTCACGATCGGTGAAAACGCCATGATCAAGGGTGACATCACCGCAGGTGAGGTCAAAGTTTATGGTCGTGTGGAAGGCAAAATCACTTCCGAGCGCTGTGAACTGAAGGACAAGTCGAAGATCAACGGCGACATCAAATCCAAGGTGTTTTCAATGGAAGAGGGCGCACAGCTTTCCGGTCGCACCGATATCGGTGGCTGACAGTATCACCTCTCCTCCCAACGCTCGTCACGATGCTCCGCGGACTTGGGTTCCAAGTGGGATATTACCCGCGCATCTGGATGGAGTAGCGCTGCGACGCTGGCTTCGATTTCAGTCGCTTCATCGTGTGCCTGCCCCACGGTAAGGAAGTCGTCGAAGACCAAATGAAATTCGATCCAGTGCGTTTTACCCGAGTGGCGGTGACGAAGATTGTGATAAGATAGCCCGCGTTTGGAGACCTCCGCTTCTAGCAAATGCCGAATGCGCTTTTCGATGATTGGATCACTCTCATCTAACAAGCCTCCAAGGCTTTCGCGGATCAATTTGTACCCTACGCGCAAAATATTGATTGCTGCTAGAATTGCCGCGATCGGGTCCCACCAAACCCATCCAGTGAAACGATAAAGCCCAAGTGCCACCAGCACTGCGACACTCGACCAGACGTCAGTCAATAAGTGATGCCCATTCGCACGGAGCAAGAGAGATCCGCTACGCTTTCCTAGTGCTAACAGTGAAACCCCTAAAGTTAGATTGATCACAGCAGCACCCGCTGTGACCATGATCCCAAATCCAAGATTCTCAATCCGGACACCTCCGATCATCTGACGAATTGCTTCGTAAAAAATTAACAACGCCGCCGCAGATATCATAGCTCCCTCGAAGCCCGCTGATAGAAATGATATCTTATCATGACCGAAGTGGTGGGACTCATCCGCCGGTTTGTGCACCATGCGCAAGGCCCAAACGGCAAAGCACACGACCAAAAAATGCACCACAGACTCAGCAGCGTCTGAGTAAATTGCAGATGACCCAGTCACCACTGCCGCGGCGACCTTGGCACCAAGAAGCACAAGCGCTGCAGCGAGCGAAAAATACATCATCTTTTTTTGCTCGTCGTAACTGGTCACGTCACCAGTCTGCACGGCAAGGAAAACATAACAATCGAAAGACGTCTGAGCTCCTGTATAGTTGGGTAATAATCAGCAATCGAGCATCACTGTTCGGTCTGTATTGCGTCTTTTTTGATCGGCACCAGCAAGGTCATCCCCTTCAACAAACGGCAAAATTCTTTCTTAGACGCCACGGCAGCCACCCCCTCACCCTTAGGTTCGCTTATCATGGTTTTGTATTCCACCTCGTATCGGTCAAGCTTCACAATGCGAATAAACTTTGCACCTTTTTGATAAATTTCATCTTGGTAAATTCTCATGATCTAGACTGATACCGAGAAAGCTGACTGGCAAGCTGGCAGCCAAAACAAATCGACAAGCGAAGAAATTACATTCCTTCAAACATCACCGAATACGCTGGAAAAAGTAGCCTCACAAGGGCTCGAACCTTGAATAACAGAATCAAAATCTGCGGTGTTACCATTACACTATGAGGCTTTTAAAGCCGGGGCAAGCGCAAACTAAACTGGCACCCATGGGTTTGGCAACTGGGAAAATCACTCAATTCAACGAGAATTTCTCTCCATTTACTTGGCCGCAGCCATCGCCCGCCCCTGCTCGACCATACGCCATCATTTGCTGAATACGATATCACCACTCGAAGCATCGGCTAGGATCACATCTCCATCGACAAATTTTCCGTCCAAAACGTCCAAACTCAGAGGATCAAGCAAGAGATGTTGGATGACACGCTTGAGAGGTCGCGCACCATAGACTGGATCGTAGCCTTTTTCACTGATGTGTTCTTTGGCGGCCTCGGTGAGTGCCAGGCCAAGTCCTTGCTTCGCGAGTCGCTGACGGACTCGAGCGAGTTGGAGTTCAACAATCGTGGTGATTTCATCGCGATTGAGGCGGTCGAAAATAATAATCTCGTCGACTCTATTAAGAAACTCCGGACGAAAATGAGCACGCAAAGCTTGGGTGACTTGAGCTTCCCGTTGTTCCGCATTTTCTTCGTGAAGAATAAATTGCGAACCAATGTTAGAGGTCATGATCAATACGGTATTGCGAAAATCCACCGTGCGCCCTTGGCCATCGGTGATGCGTCCATCATCAAGCACTTGAAGTAAAATATTGAAAACATCCGGGTGGGCTTTTTCGATTTCGTCGAACAGCACCACCGAGTAAGGCTTACGCCTAACTTGCTCGCTGAATTGCCCCCCTTCTTCATATCCGACATAGCCGGGAGGTGCACCGATGAGTCGGGCGACGCTATGTTTTTCCATGTACTCTGACATGTCGATGCGGATCATGGCGCCTTCATCATCGAAAAGAAATTCAGCGAGCGCCTTTGCCAGTTCCGTTTTACCAACACCAGTTGGACCTAGGAAAATGAAAGATCCAATCGGTCGATTCTCGTCTTGGAATCCAGCGCGTGCACGCCGCACGGCGTTAGAAACCGACTTGACAGCTTTTGGTTGCCCCACCACTCGCTCACCGAGGCGTTGCTCCATACTAACAAGTTTTTGTTTTTCACCTTCCTGCAAGCGATTCACAGGGATACCGGTCCACGAGGAAACGATGCGAGCTACGTCCTCTTCGGTGACCTCTTCCTTGAGCAAGGCTCCCTGATTCTGCCGCGAGGCCAGTTGCTCTTTCGCTGCCTCCAACTCGCGATGAGCCTCCGGCAAATCTCCGTAAGTAATCTGCGAAGCTCGCGTAAGATCCCCAATACGTTGCGCTCGCTCGGTATCACCTTTGAGCGTCTCTATCTTTTCTTGCGCCGCACGCACTAAGTCGATTATCGCTTTTTCATTCCGCCATTGTGCCATCAAGCCTGAAGATTTCTCACGGAGATTCGCTTGTTCTTCTTTAACTTTTTCAAGCCTAACTTCAGATGCCTTGTCAGACTCTTTTTCAAGCGCTTTTTTCTCCATCTCCATCTGCAAAATCTGACGCTCAAGGACGTCAATTTCGGTAGGCATCGAATCAAGCTCTATTTTCAATCTAGCTGCCGACTCATCAATTAGATCCACAGCTTTGTCGGGTAGAAAACGTCCCGAAATATATCGATCTGATAGAGTGGCAGCAGCGACAAGCGCACCATCTTGAATACGAACGCCGTGGTGAACTTCGTAACGCTCCTTGAGTCCTCGTAGGATCGCGATGGTGTCTTCTACCGAAGGCTCCCCTACCATCACCGGTTGAAACCGCCGTTCAAGCGCCGCGTCTTTTTCGATGTACTTGCGGTACTCGTCGAGTGTGGTAGCGCCGATCGTACGCAGTTCACCCCGAGCGAGCTGGGGCTTAAGTAAGTTAGACGCATCCACCGCACCCTCGCTGGCCCCTGCTCCGACGATGGTATGAAGCTCATCGATAAAAAGAATGATCTGTCCCTCAGAATCCGTCACTTCTTTGAGAAATGCCTTGAGACGCTCCTCGAATTCGCCGCGATATTTTGCACCAGCCAACATACCACCCAAATCCATGGCGATCACGCGCTTGTTTTTCATCGAGTCCGGCACATCGCCAGAGACAATTCTGCGGGCGAGACCCTCGACGATGGCAGTTTTACCGACGCCGGGCTCACCAATGAGCACCGGGTTGTTTTTGGTGCGACGCGACAGAACCTGGAGAACACGGCGGATCTCGTGATCTCGACCGATCACCGGATCGATTTTCCCTTCGCGAGCACGCGCAGTGAGGTCGGTCCCATACTTCTCGAGTGTCTGATATTTTCCCTCAGGTGAGTCATCGGTGACCTTTTGCGAACCTCGCACGCCGATAATGGCATCGCGGGTGTTTTTTTCATTTAGTCCCGCCTCTTTCATGACCTTTCCCACTGGCGAATCGCCTTTTAACGCACCGAGGAGAAAATGTTCGACACTGAGGTAGTCGTCGCCAAGCGACTCGCGAGCTATATCTGCGGCGTTGAGAGTGGCGTGTAGTTCACCGCTGATTTGTGGTTGTGTCGAAGCACCTTGCAAACTCGGTTCGCGGGAAAGTGCTGCGGCCACTGACAATTTCAGCTGTGAAATGTCGACGCCTGCTTTCTGCAAAATCGGCGCAGCAATACCCGCCTCTTGCTGAAGAAGTGACAACAGAATATGCAAGCTTTTCACCTCCGAATGGGCGGATTTCGAGGCGATGCTCCGTGCCGACTGGAGTGCTTCCTGGAGCTTTTGGGTGGTTTTTTCGAGTCCCATGCGCGTAATTTTGTATCACGCTAGCAGGAATCATCCTCCGCTGCAAAGCACGGAGTGTTCAATTTTACATTTCATCGAAAAACCCTAAACTAAGGATGTCGAAAAACAATCTCCCCGCAAATTTTTAAAATCTTTTCGTTGTCCGGTAAGTCCCACTGGCTTGCACGGTAGACAGCTTTGAAAGCCTAGGATATACGGGCAGACGGGGCTTCGAAACATAAGGGGAGCTTACATTGGGTTCAAAATCATCCGCCACTTGGTACGCATGGCGGATTTCATAAAGCAAAACACCCATCGACAGAGCCGAGAGGGCGCTTAAAGTCGAAAAGATGAGCCATGCAATGGTCGGGGTTAGGTCAAAGCAAATGAACGTAAGCCAGGAAATCCCTCCGACCCAAAGCGCGAAAGAAGCCAATGCTGAAAGCCACTTCAAAAAATCAATAACGGTGTAACGTTTCATAAAATTAAGCTACTTAGGTTTGTTGAAAGTTTCAAGAAATTATTATTACGCGATCACGTAACTTAGGAATTTTAAAAAAATGCGATTTAAGGAACTTGCCATTTGGCCGCATGAAATAATTGGATTTTAACCTTAACCACTCAAGATAGCGCGTAATTCATAAATACAAATGAATCTTTATGGAAATTTGCAATCATCCGCCACGGAGGTATGCCGAGCAACGGTCTACAAGTTCGCCGAGCGAACGCCGACTGCCTTAAAATTAGCGAATCTAAGGCCGCTTACCGTTTCTTTTAAGTCACTGAAGAAAATGGTGGCAGGGGGCGGATTTGAACCGCCGACCAAAGGCTTATGAGTCCTCTGCTCTACCGCTGAGCTACACTGCCTATATCGACGAGACGCGAACGCCTCACCAAGAGGCAGTTGGTTAATGTCCACCGAGGGAATTGTCCACCGGAAATTTCGTAAATCCGGCATCAATGACGCGTAGCGGAAGCCTTTCAGCACGATTCTCGCAAACCTCTCGCCGATAGAGCCCGCCCAGTAGGCGAACCTGCAGTCGCTTGTACGTGTTTGGGCGACCCCTCCGTCACTAGGTTGCCCCCATGGATTCCACCACCTGGCCCCAGCTCGATCACCCAGTCGGCCGCCGCTATCACGTCCAAATGATGCTCCACGACGACAACGCTGTGACCTGCATCACGAAGACAAAAAAATGCAGCTAACAATTTTTCGACATCACCAAAATGTAACCCCGTCGTCGGCTCATCAAACAAATATAACGTGTGCGATGCCTGCGGTTTCGCCAACTCCACCGCCAACTTGAGACGCTGCGCCTCGCCACCAGAAAGCGTGTTCGCCGGTTGACCAAGCTGTAAATAACCAAGTCCCAGATCTTCTAAGGTTGCTAAGATTCGATATATTTTAGGAATCGGTCGAAAGAAGTTTAACGCATCACTAACAGATAATACTAATACATCGGCGATCGACTTACCCTTGTAGGTCACCTCCAAAGTCTCGCGATTGAATCGGCGACCACTGCACGCTGGGCAAACGACCCACGCATCAGGCAAAAAGTGCATTTCGATCTTCAATCGTCCGTTTCCTTGGCAGCGTTCGCATCGCCCGCCCGAAGCGTTGAAACTGAACCGTCCCGGTCCGTATCCGCGTTGCTTGGATAATTTGAGCTTAGTAAATAAGTCCCGTACCAAATCGAACACCCCGGTAAAAGTCGCAGGATTGGAGCGCGGACTACGTCCAATGGGCGACTGGTCGGCCACCACGCACTTCTCGATTAATTCTAACCCGTCGATCCCGTCATGCAATCCAGGACTCTCACCAGAACCATTAAAATGCCGCACCAAAGCCCGCCGCAATATATCATCCGCCAAGGTGGATTTTCCACTACCACTCGGACCGCATACACATACTAACTGACCTAACGGAATCACCACATCCAAGTTTCGTAGATTATGCTCACGTGCTCCACGGATCAACAATTTGCCTACGCTTACCAGTGGCGAAGATGGCAAACCGCCATGCTCATGCTTGCCCCTCAGCCAATCACCTGTCGGAGATAGGATTTCTGAAGGTACCCCAAAACCTAACAAATTACCTCCCGCCGCCCCCGCGCCTGGTCCGATATCGATCAACCAATCGGCTGCTCGGATAATCTCCTCGTCATGCTCGACCACCACCACTGTGTTTCCTAAATCTCTTAACCTTGTTAGTGCTTTAATCAGCCTCGCAGTGTCCGCGGCATGCAGGCCAATACTGGGTTCATCCAACACATAAATGACACCTGATAGACCCGAGCCAAGTTGAGTTGCTAGACGAATTCTCTGCGCCTCACCACCAGACAGTGTACCGCTTTTCCGTTGGAGAGTGAGATAATCTAACCCAACTTCCATTAAAAAATCCAAGCGCTTGCAGACATCGCTCGCCAAACGATTGCAAACCTCCGCCTTCTCTGTATCTGGCTGGTAGCCATGCATCCACCGTAGTGCATCCTCCACGCCTAATTCACAAAAATCTTGAATACCTAACCATTTTCGATCTTCGTTCTTCGTACTTTTAACGTTTCGATCTATCCCACCTTGGATCTTCACCGCTAGCCACTCGGGCTTTAGTCGCTTCCCCTCACAAACCCCACAGGCTCGGTGCGCCATGAACTTCGCCAACTTCCGCCGGGTGATTTCCGACTTCGCTTCTCGATAACGCTTCAAAGTTTTCTCAGCATCCTCCCCCTCACCCAATAATGCTGGGTCGCAATACATCTCCGTTCCCAATCCCTCACACGCCTCACATGCACCGAGGTGGGAGTTGAAGGAGAAATGTTTCGGCGAAATTTCCTCTACGAGAAACCCTGTTCGTGGATTTCGATAGGATGTCTGAAATACCAAATCTCGCCAAGTGTCCCCGTCAGCCGATTGCACCGCCGCCCGTGCTTCGGCCCCGCACAAACGCAAAGCCGTTTCAACCGAGTCAGCCAATCGCGACTCGACCCCAGACCGAATCACAAAGCGATCTACCACGATCTCGACTGCCGCAGGAAATTCTGGCCATTTCCCCATCGCCTCTTCGATTTCTAAAACCTCACCATCCACTCGTACCCTAATATATCCCTGACGCAGAAGATCTCCCAGTAACCTCGTCGGCTCACCCAGTTCCTCCTTCGGTAGCGGAGCTAATAGAACAACCTTCGTGCCCTCATCCATCGCCGCCAGCGCCTGCACAATGTCCACCGCACTCATGCGCTCTAACCGCTCGCCCGTCTCCGGATCATGTGGAATTCCCGCCGCCGCCCACAACACCCTCAGATAGTCGTAAATCTCCGTCGCCGTTGCCACGGTCGATCGCGGGTTCAACCCACCTCCACGCTGCTCAATGGCGATCGCTGGACTCAGTCCCTCGATCGAGTCGACATCTGGCTTATCAAGTTGATCCAAAAACTGCCGAGCATAAACCGAAAGCGATTCCACATAACGTCGTTGCCCCTCCGCGTAGAGCGTGTGAAATGCCAACGACGATTTTCCTGCCCCGCTAGGTCCCGTCACTACCACGAGTTTCCCGCGCGGGATGTCCACGTCGATGTTTTTTAAATGATGTTGCCGTGCCCCACGGATTCGGATCGCGTCCACCTCTTCAACAAGCAGCGTAGAGCACGGATTGGCGAGCGCGGAATTATTTCTGGCAATAAATCAAGTCAGTCATCAATTACATGTGCCTCTTCACACCCTCACCCGCAGGTCTCTCACGCTCCACAAGGTGCCTTTTGCAGCGCTGGCGCTTCCTCTCATCGCCCGCGCTCCATCTTTACGCTTTGCGCTAAATCTCTCGCGTGAATTCGCAAACGCTTCGTTGACGAATTCTTTGCTGCCGATCACCGCACCGTCCGTGAAATATCTCACTCGGCAGTGCAACATCTTCGCCATCCCCATGTCTTTTA
>VFJU01000518.1 GCA_009885905.1 Verrucomicrobiota bacterium | reverse complement strand
CGTAACGCGACAGTTGGGGATATTCGCGGAGGCACAGTTGCAGCACTTACCTTAGATTGTTCAAGTGGTGCACAAGAAAAAGAACCTAATGCAACACCAATTGCGGATATAACAATCAATAATATTTGCAATTTCATTTCTTATTACTATAGATTTAATCTGGTTTATAGATAGTGCTTTCTCGTTAAGCAATAAAATTGCACAGATTCTCAAATCAAAATCCTAGAGCAATTTTCCCATCAAGTAGCTTGAACCGCTGGGTGCGGAAGGATAACTTTTCCTTATGAATTTTGAGACCCTTAGCGCATGGGCGGACGAAGAAGTGAAAGCTTTGGTAAAAATCTTACCTAAGGACATCCAAGATGCCGCGGCGATGATCGTGATTTCTTTTGAAGAAAGACCCGGCACTGATGCCCACGACGCATCACTTGTCGGCGACGAACTTGGAATATTCGATGGACCATGTGCGCTCGACGAAGTTCAGCCAGGGGAAGTTTCGCGCATCCGACTTTTTCTCACCAACCTATGGGAGTGGGTCGGCGAAGAAGAACACGACTATCGTGATGAAGTCGGCACAACCTTCTTACACGAAATAGGCCATTATCTGGGTTGGGATGAGGAGGATGTCGCTGAGCGCGGACTCGAATGAGTGCAATGAATTTCAATCATGAATACGTATTTTTCCTGATAGAAATTACCCAACTACTTAACATGATACTTTTCTAACTTTCAATTCGTAGCCACGACAAAAAATTTAGCACTTACTTCTCCACGCATTAAATTCATGCTGGCGGGACTGATTGGATCTTGTAAGATATAGTATGATACCGACACCCGAACAGCGCCTCGCCGTGCGAGTGGCTCCACGCGGACTTCCTGTCATGCTACAACGTTGGGCAGGGTTGTTATTTCTTCATTGGCCAGTCGACCCAGCGCTAATTGCCGCTCGACTCCCCGCAGGCCTTCACGTGGATACCTATGACGGAAAAGCATGGATAGGTTTGGTGCCATTTTTCATGGAACGAGTTCGTCCCGTAGGTCTGCCTGCGCTGCCTTGGCTTTCATGGTTTCACGAACTCAACGTGCGTACTTATGTCCACGATGAAATGGGTAACCCTGGAGTTTGGTTTTTCTCGCTTGAGTGTGATCAACCGATTGCCGTGGAAATTGCTAGACGAGGGTTTCACTTGCCGTATCAGCATGCCAGCATGCGAAGCACGAAATCCTCGGGGCACGTCGAATTCAGCAGCCAAAGAAAATCACATGGAACGGCTTGTTCGAAATTTGAGTACGCCACTGCAAAAATCACTAAACCCGCAGAAATTGGCTCGCTTAATTGGTTTCTCGTCGAACGTTATCTGTTGTTTTCATCTCGTCCTTCGGGTCAAATTTTTTGCGGGCAAGTTCATCATTCACCCTATCAAATTTCACCTGCCGATTGCGGTCATTGGTCGACCGAGCCGCTACGACTCGATGGTTTTTCTGAGCCGACAGAGCCCCCTGCTTCCATGCTTGTCGCTGCCCCGGTCGACGTAAAAATTTTCTCTCTAAAGCTCATGCGTTAGGCTTCCATTTGATATTGCAACCACTGCTTGGATAGGGATGACTGGGCGGCGCGTGACCATCTAACATTAAACTAACCGAGTCACGCAGATCGCCACCATGTGCCTCACCCCCGCTGCGCGGACGCGAAGCATCAAACTGACCCGCATAAAACAATTTGCCTGCGGCATCGAAGAGAAAAAAGTCCGGCGTGCACTCGGCACCGTAGGCCTTGGCGATTTCCTGTGATTCATCGAGTAAATAAGGGAAATCCCAGCGCCGAGCGGCGGAGAATTCTTTCATCGGGCCGGGACCGTCCTGCGGGTAATTTGCCAGATCGTTCGAATTGATCGCCACCGTGAGTACGCCCACTTCAGCGATTTCACGAGCAAGTTCTCCAAGTTTATCCGCCAAATGGATCACGTAAGGGCAGTGGTTGCAGGCGAAAACCACCAACAAGCCACACCCGATTGCAAGGTCTGAGAACGCCACCAAGTGCCCATCAGCATCCGGTAAAACAAAATCGGGTGCGGCATCGCCGGGGCACAGTAGAAATGAGGATGATACTTGGGACATGGTCACAGGATAGCAGCAAAACAGGCTAAGCAAACAGTTTTCCGCCTTTGACCGCTGGGGTTTTCCCTGCAAGCTTTCGCCGTCATGCTTGACCGACTTTCACCGGTGGAACTCCACCGCTACTCACGTCACTTGTTGATTCCAGCCGTGGGTCATGCTGGACAATTGCGGCTAAAAAATGCCGCGGTCCTTCTCATCGGCACCGGCGCGCTTGGATCGCCTGTCGCACTCTATCTGGCAGCGGCCGGCGTGGGTAGAATCGGTCTTGTCGACGCCGATACGGTGGAAATTTCAAACCTCCAACGGCAAATCTTGCATGGTGAATCATGGGTTGGAAAAACAAAACTTGAAAGCGCGGCAGCAAGATTGCGCGAGATCAATCCTCACGTAGTGTTAGAACTTCATCCAGTTCGGTTCACTTCAGACAACTCGATAGCGATCGCTAACAATTACGATATTCTGGTCGATGGATCAGACAATTTCCCCACACGATTTCTAACAAATGATACCGCATTTTTGCTACAAAAACCGCTTGTTTATGGTGCGATTCACCGCTTTGAAGGTCAAACTGGAGTTTTTGCGCCCCATCTTGGGGGTCCGTGCTACCGCTGTTTATTGCCAGAGATGCCAGCACCCGGAAGCGTGCCCTCTTGCGATGAAGCAGGAGTGTTAGGCGTGATACCAGGAGTCATCGGTTCTTTGCAAGCCACTGAGACTCTCAAGCTCATCCTTGGCATCGGCACGATTCCACTGGGCATGCTAACCTGTTACGATGGACTGCACAGCAAGTTCCGCACGCTCAAGGTGGCCGGTGATCCACTCTGCCGCTTGTGTGGTGAGCATCGCGTCATCAAGTCAGTTTCAAATTCAGAAACTAACACTTTCAATACTTGTCATTTCACTCAAAACTTTATGGAATCTATCACCACTCAAGAACTCCGCTCCATCCTACAAAGTCCATTTCAAGGACTGCTTATCGATGTCCGTGAGCCGGATGAAAATGCCATCGTACGCATCGACGGCTCGCGTCTGATTCCGCTCAAAACATTGCCCGATGCGCTGGCAACCCTGCCTAGAGACCGAGAAATCTTGGTCCACTGCAAAGCTGGAGGGCGTTCTGCCAAGGCTGTGCAGTTGCTGCTCGACCATGGATTCACCCGAGTCAAGAACGTCACGGGTGGGATCGATGCATGGTTGGCTGAAAAATAGATTCAACCCGTCAAATGAATCGGTGATTGCCTTACCGAGAAATTTTCAAATAGGCGTTATGAGACAAAAAGAAACCGGCGAAAATCGAAGTGGGGGGAGCTTCGATTTTCGCCTGGGGGTTTCAAACTCGGGGGGTAAGCCGGGGGGAATTCTTGGTTGGTTTTTTATCTCGCGGGGAGAGGTGACTCGCGATGACCCATAAGAAATACCCCAGATCCGTGCGTTATGATATTCCGTGATCGCGTAGGCATTGAAGCTTGGTCGGTTCTTACCGTGAGGACGTGCTTCCCATGCGTAAAAAATCCAGCAAGAGTTAATGGAGAATGAGAATGTTCACGAAGCGCCAATTGCCGATTTTATTGCTCGTCTTT
>VFJU01000002.1 GCA_009885905.1 Verrucomicrobiota bacterium | reverse complement strand
GTTTCTGCGACCTATCCAACATCAAGATAATACCTAGACACGCCATGACCAAAAGCTACTACATCGGACTCGACGTCCACAAGGAAACAATCGCCATCGCCTACGCCGCCGGGGGAACCCGCGACGACTCCGTCTATCACGGACCCTGCGGCGGCAGCGTCCTCGCCGCCGAACGAGCTCTGCGCAAACTCGCCGAAAAACTCGGTGTCGAGTTCACCTCCCTCAAGGTCTGTTACGAAGCGGGTCCCACCGGTTTCGTCCTCGCCCGCCGACTGATCCGCTACGGACTCGACTGCGTCCTCATGTCGCCGTCCAAGACCGAGCGCAAACCCAATGAGAAAATCAAAACCGACAAGCGCGACGCCTGCAAGATCGCCCGGCTCTTCCGCAACGGCGACATCACCAAAGTCCGGATTCCCCCAGCTCTTGACGAGGCCGTGCGCGACGCCTGTCGCGCCCGCACCGATGCCAGCGACGACCTCTCCCGCGCCAAACAACGTCTCAACGCCTTCCTCTTGCGCAACGGATTCAACTACTCCGGGAAAAGCAAATGGACCCCCGCCCACATGCGCTACCTGCGTGAACTCGTCATGCCGCACGATGCCCACAAGTTCGTTCTCGAGGAATACATGCAAGCCATTGACACCGGCATCGAACGCGTTGCCCGCCTCGTCGACCGCATGAAACAACTGCTAGAAGGCTGGGAATGGGAGCAAGTCGTTAGAGCGCTCATGGCCTGCAAGGGATTCCAGGAAGTCGCCGCCATGACCGTCATCAGCGAACTGGGCGACCTGCGCCGCTTCAGCCATCCGCGCATGCTCATGTCATTCCTCGGGCTCGTTCCTGGGGAAAACTCCAGTGGCCCCAAACACCGACAGGGATCCATCACCAAATGCGGCAACAGCCACTGCCGCTGGATGCTTGTGGAATGCGCCCAACACTTCAGAAAGGCCCCCAAGGTCGGCAGCAGGCTCACCACCCGCCAGCAGGGACAAAGCAAGGAGGTTAAGGAACTCTCCTGGCGGATGCAGAACCGCCTCCACAAACGCTATGTCAAACTCAAGGCCCGCGGCAAAAACGAAAACAAAGCCATCGTCGCCATCGCCCGCGAACTCTCCGCGTTCATTTGGGAATTGCAGGTCAAACTCAACCTCCCCATCCCCGGCACGGAGACCCCTGTAGCAAGTGGCAAAGAGACCAGCGCGAAGCACGGGACTGCCGCCCCGAACCCCGCCGAGCGGACGCCCGCTCGACCGCGATTGATCTCGCCCCCCAACCCCCATCCGGGGGCTTCTCCCCTCCCGTCCCCAAGGGGAGGCGGGGGGAGGTCCTTGAAGAAGCCACCTCACACCACTGACACATTACCCTGCTAGTCACACGATCCCATCCGCCCACCCACCATCCGCCACACCAAAATACCACTAGAACCAACCCGACAACAGAATTGAGACGAGGAGCATCCCAGGCGCAAGGCCAGCACTAGATGACGTTATGAGATGGTGCGCGAAAGCCCACCAAGCCCTCGATCCGAGATAGAGAACAAGGCCACCGGTGAAGACAAAAGACAGTCGGTAAACCCCGCCATCGAGCAGGTAAGTCCACGCATATCAGCATACCCGTCTGCGCGAAATCGCATCACCCCGCCCCGCTCCTCGTTTCTACTCTGTTGTCCCCCAATTCCCGCCCATCATCAATGATAGGACAAAACCACTATATCCACTTGACATATCT
>VFJU01000298.1 GCA_009885905.1 Verrucomicrobiota bacterium | reverse complement strand
CTGGACATTTCTAACTCGAAAACATTTCGAACTATGATTGAGTTTGATGGAATTTCTTTTAACGAGCTGATCAGCCGCCGCATCATGGGCGAGTTGGGACAGCATGATCCTAGTTACTCGGAGCTCGCACAAGACCAAGTGCCTAACCGTGTAACTCGCTACAGCTTTATGGCTGCTATCGCAAAAATTAACGGACTACCTTTTTTCCCAAAGGTTGCAGAATTTTGCGACGGCACTTTGCACGCGACCTGTGACTCTACCGTGATGACCCGCGGATTTTTTGCGCCCTTGTGCCTCTCCGGATCTAATCAATTAATTGTCGCCATCGCGAACCCATGGAGCCCACTTCCCGAGGAATACTTGGCACCTCGGTTTCCAAATCTAGAAATTGTTAAGATTGTCACACTCGCGACGGAAATCAGCAGAGCTATCGAATCGGTCGCAACCAATAATGGCCCTAGCAGATCTGATTTAGAAGCAATCGACGTGGAGGACATGGACGACGGCATCCATGACTTCGATGTGACGACAGACTACGCCGAACCCATGGCGCAACTGATCTCGACGATCATGGCAGATGCTGTGAGAACACGGGCATCTGACATCCACTTCAAAGTGGAGAAAGAATCATTTTATTACGCCTTCCGCTGCGATGGCGACATCGGACCTAAAGTAGATATCCCGATGAAGCTCAAGGATCGACTGGATGCATTCCTACTCAATCTAATGAAACTACCCACTGAAATCAGAAACACGGCCCCGGGAATTTCTGGGCGTTTCACGATTTCATATTTTCATCGGCCCATCGATATTCGCTATGAACGCCACCGAACCTACCGCGGCTATCATATCACGATGCGTTTGCTTGATAAGAGCAACATCAACGTGACCCTAGGAAAGGGCACGCTCGCGTTTGATGACGAAACAATGTTCGCTCTCAACAAAGTGATGAAGATTCCTGCTGGAATTATCGTCATGTCTGGCCCTACCGGATCGGGAAAATCGACAACGCTTAACGCAATTTTACGGGAACTCAATCGTCCTGATGTAAATATTCTAACATTAGAAAATCCTGTCGAAGATGAGGTTCCTGGAATCACCCACTGTGACTTGAAGAGCCCTAAAGAGTTCAAGCCCATGATTGCATCATTCATGCGCTCCGATCCCGATATTATTCTAATGGGTGAGGTTCGCGACATTGAATCTGCGGAGCTAGCAATCGAAGCAGCAGTAACCGGTCACAAAGTGCTTACGACGATTCATACCGCTCGCGCATCCCAGATAATCGAGCGATTCGAGCAACTCGGAATGGAACGTTGGAAAATCGCACAAACCTTGAAAGCCGCTTGCGCTCAACGCTTGGTCAAACTTTTATGCCCATACTGCAAAGAGCCAGTCTCAGGAGTTGATGAATTAGACCGCAAGACCTTCAGCCTTGATGATACATGGGCTACGATCCCTGTCTTCGTCGCAACAAGTGGTGGATGCCAAGAATGCCGTAACACAGGATACAACGGGCGGACTGCGATTCTCGAAATCATTCCCATCACTCCAAAAATCTCCGATATGCTCGCGAAAGGCGAAATGACTCCGTACGAGTTAGAAATGAAAATCGCCGAGGAAGGCGTCCTTCCAAGTCTGAGGCGTAGTGGTTTACGTCTGCTCCGCGATGGTAAGACCGACTTAGTCGCAGTTAGTAAAGTGATTGATATGACTTACACCGATGATTAACACCGCCTCATCTGACAAAAAAAATTCTTCCATCGTGGCAACTGCCACGGTGAAGAGTGGCGCTGCGTTTTCGCTAAAAGGTGCTAAGCAAGCTCAGAAGGTCAAAGAATTTAGCAAAAAAGACCAAGTCGATTTGTTCCGTGGATTGGGGTCGATGTTACGCGCTCAAATCAACACCGCAGATGCTCTAAAGTACTACGGTCATGGTTTGCCAAATAAAATGATTTCTGCCGCTCTCGCTCAAATCCGTGAGGACATTAATGCGGGCATCAATGTCCATGAAGCCTTTAGACGCACAGGTCGATTCAGCGAAACTATTATTGGATTGATCCAGGCTGGATCAGACGCGGGGCAACTTCATCATGCGTTTCAAGCACTCGCGAGCCGCTTGAAAAGCTCTCTCCATTTTGAAAAGCAAATTAAAAAAGCCACCATTACTCCCTGCGTAATCATTTGCGTTCTAATGGGTGCGTTCATTGTCTCTCAAGTTAAAATTGTCCCGCAAGTCGAAGAGATGTTAGGAGGCGTGGGTGCCAAACCTGATGGTATGACAGCTATATCGTTCAAAGTAAGCCATTTTACCCAAGCTGTCTGGCCCGTGTTCGTGATTGGATTGATAACATTGGCGATCATCATCTTCCGGTCGGCTCATGTGCGAAACGCAATTCTTGGCTTCGTGATGTCAAAGTGGCGCTTGATGCGGTTGCTGATTATGAGTCTTCGGCAAGTTACTTTTCTTTCTACAATTCAACTTCTTCATTCCAACGGAATCAATCTCGCAAAATCGATTCGTGTATCGGCTAACAGTGTTAAGAACACTCCTTTCTATCAAGAACTTCGCAACGCTGCAGATAAATACGAACACTCCGGCGTTCCGCTTTCCACCGCATTTGCTAAATACACCTCCGTCGATGCCCAAGTATCTCACATGTTATCCATCGGTGAGAAATCTGCTTCTCTCGACGCACAACTCGGAATGCTGTGCGAAATGTACGAAGAGGATTTACAAAATCACATGAGCACTTTTGCCGCAACAGTGAGCTTCATCGTCTTGCTGATGGCTGTCGCGCTGATCGCGGCTGTTTTTATTGGAACTTTCCTGCCTATCTTTTTGATGGGTCCAAAAATGATGCAATCTGGGATGTAACCTTTTGCTTATGGCACTATGCAACTCACACGCTTCGACCGCTGGCTACGCGAAAAATTTGTCTACCAAATTTACATTTACACTATCCACGCTCCGAGCGCGATTCCACACGGCATCCGGGAAGTGGAGACCTCGGATATTTCGGGCAAACGTTACAAACACCTTTTCGTGGCCGATAGCGGCGAGCTTGCCGACCAATTGATCACCGAATTGAAAGACAACAATCAAATGTATACGACCCAGATTGTTGATCGAAAGGGTTGGTACGTTCCGTTGATCGCACCGAAAAATAAGTCCCTCACTTGGTCGCTCGTCACGATCGTTGTTTTGACTATCTCGATCTTCTCCACGCTCGTTTATCTAAAACACTTCGCTGAGAATGCGGAGTTACGACAAAATATTACCGATTCGATTGAAATTATTAAAGGTTAAGTCGTCTTTAGTAATTGCTTTTCAATACCATCTTTATAAGATAATCTTCCTATTGTTATGAAACTCACGCCTTCACCCGGCATCTATGCTCAAAAAGCATTCACT
>VFJU01000412.1 GCA_009885905.1 Verrucomicrobiota bacterium | reverse complement strand
GTTCGCCGGAACATTGATTTCTTGAGGCAACTTTCCCCGCCTTCACTCAATCGAGAAAAGAAGACGGAAACTAACTATTTTACATCATTTATTGAATATAAAATAGTTATGAGAATTCAGAATCTAATAAAACGGATGTGACAAACTGCCTAAACTTCTTTTTTTGCTAACCGGGCGGGGTCATTTATTCTAAATCATCAAAAACGCTTGATAGATTAATCCACTTTTAGTAATATCTACGTCTTGCATAAATTTAATTCGTACCGAGCATTACGCCGCAGTTATTTCGTTGCGGTGCTCTTTTGCCTGAGATCCTTGCTACTCATCGTTGCTTTGGTTCTTTTATTTTGTGCATTTGTTGTAACGGACAAGAATATCGCCTTCGCGTCTGTCGGATTTCTAGGACTAACTTTTTTGATCTCATCACTCCAATGGTGGCTATCGGCAAATACTCGTTGCCCCTTGTGCTTGACGCCCATCTTGTCGACCACCAACTGCGCCAAACACCGTAAAGCAAAAAAATTGCTGGGCAGTTATCGTCTGAGGGTTGCTGCCGATATCGTTTTCAATGAATCGTTCACATGCCCGTATTGCCATGAACCAACCGCCATGCTGGTGCGAGACAAGCATGAATCGGCTGAGAATTCATACAGGTGAGAATTTCTGCTGCCCATGGGGTTGACAGACTTCACGGATCCATGAAGCTTGTGGTTATGAATTTCATCACGAAATCCTTACGAGCCATGATGCCACACGCAGTCGTTTTGACGCTTGCGATTTCTTCCACCACTCAAGCTGAAACTACCATGCCAGAAACACCATCCGACGTCAAAGCCGCTCCCGCAGATGCATCCAAAACAGCATCGGGCCTCGCCTCCAAAGTCCTACAAGCCGGCAAAGGCACACAAAAACCTGCCGCTGAAGACACCGTCACCGTGCACTACTCAGGATGGACTACCGACGGTAAACTTTTCGACAGTTCGGTGAAGCGTGGACAACCCACGAGCTTTCCACTCAACGGCGTGATCAAAGGCTGGACCGAGGGGCTGCAACTCATGGTGGAAGGGGAAAAACGCCGTTTTTGGATCCCTGCCGGTCTCGCTTATGGCGAAAATCCAGGCGGCGGACGCCCCGGCGGATTATTAGTTTTCGATGTCGAACTGCTCGGAATCAAGACCGCACCCAAGCCACCTGCTGTACCCGAAGATGTAGCGGCGGCTCCGACGAGCGCTGAAAAAACCGCCTCTGGTATTTCCTCCCGCGTTCTAACAAAAGGCAACGGCACCGAGCATCCTAAGGCGACTGACCAAGTGGAGGTCCACTACTCGGGATGGACCACCGACGGTAAACTTTTTGATAGCTCAGTTACTCGTAATGAATCGATCGTCTTCCCACTCAACCAAGTGATTCCTGGATGGACTGAGGGCGTCCAACTCATGGTGACAGGCGAAAAACGCCGCTTCTGGATTCCCGGAAAACTCGCTTACGGCGATAGCCCACCACCGGGCGCTCCAGC
>VFJU01000564.1 GCA_009885905.1 Verrucomicrobiota bacterium | reverse complement strand
CCTCTTCTTGGCCGGGAACGAGGTGATGGATAAGCATAGGGCAGCGCGCTGCGATCGCCTCGTGCACGGTGGCACCACCCGCCTTACCGACGACGATGTGGTGGCTATTGAGCAACTGTGGCACTCGCCGAGTCCACCCGATAATTCGCACACGTCCAGGATATGCTTTTTTGATTTCAATAGCCCTTAAACCTAACAAGCGGACATTGCGCCCAAGAACAATCGTCAGATGAACATGAGGTGAAGCGTCCAGTAAAGCACGACCGTGACTCCTAATAAATGGAAGCTTGGCGGTAGGAAAATAAAGAATTCGAAATGGCTCACAAGCTACCGTAGATTCCAATGGTGTTAGAACTGAGAACACGGGACTGACCGGGAAGCCAGTGTCCAAAATTTTCTCGTCAGGTATCCCTTTGCCAACCATTGCGGCTTTGGTAAGTGCATCCGTCACCACCCAGAAGTCACATTTGGCTCTTAGCCAACTCGCGTTGATTTCAATAGAATCGGTCACAACCGTGAACACCGGGATCATTGAACCAGAAGCTGCTAAAATCCGGGTCATGAAATATGGATACAACGGGTAGGTGCTGACTACCGCATCCGGTTGGTATTCTTCCACCAACTGCAGTAACGTTGATTCGATCACCCGCATCGACCGAGATCGTTGTTTACTCAGATCGCAGCGATCGGTTGACCGGTAAATTATCTTCCATAGTTCTGGAAAATGAGTCGTGACATAGCGATAGATGCCGTTGACCAACGACGTCAAACGCGGCATTCCAAGCACGCAAGGATCACAGACTTGAGTTTCGGCGCCAGCAGCATTCAGCGCAATTGCCATGTTACGGGCAGCACTATTATGCCCTTCCCCAAAGGCGGCGGTGACGATCAGAATGCGCGGAGAGGCTGCCATAGTAATTTCCTCCACAGATTTAATGCGAGAGATGCATTGCGTCGATGGACATTTGCAGCTTTGTTTAAGAATCGAATGGCACACAAGGGTAAACGATTTGAGCTCAGACCCGTGGATGAAATCGACGCATCCCCTACCCCCGTCGTGCGGCTTGACAACCAAGAGACTACAGATCGTAACCGACCGATCCGTCTGCTGGTTCCAGCGAGTCAAGTGAAGGTAAGTACCCGCCTTGACGTCCCAGTCTACGAGACCCAGGAAAACCGAACCTACGAGCCCACCGTTGAGGTCTTAATTGAAACTCCGATCGTTCCCCCAGAGAATCTTGAAGAAGCGTGGGGTCAACAAATTGGCGAGCGTCGCCATGTTCCATGGGGCTGGTTCGCCATCGTCGCGATACTTTTTGTCGCGAGCACCACTTGGTCATTATTAAAAATTCACGAATCTCAACCGGAGGCACTTGATATTCTCGCCTCCACACAGTTCGCGTTAGACACCAATTCAAGCGAAGACATCGCTGCTGGGTTGTTAATTGAAAAAATCAACTCAACCACACGAAAATTTTTTCTCGCCGACAACATCGAAGACCTAGCAAAATATTCTCGTGATCCAGATAGGGTCATTCCGCTCATGCGTGAATACTACAGTGAAACCCCACTGACTCCCAATCCTATCAAGCGAAGCAAGTCTCTCGTTCCTCTACCGTTCGATAAGCTAGCAAACTTCTGGTTGGAAACCGTGGAGCTTCAAAACCTCACGACTCAAAATATTATTATAGAATTGAACGAAGCCGGCGAAGTCAAAGTCGATTGGGAAACACTCGTATGCTACCAACCGATGAAATGGGATAAATTCGCACTAACGCGACCCACGGGTGAATCACTCGACTTCAGGGTCTACGCGGAAGTCGATAACTTTTTCAGTCATGAATTCGAAAATGCTTCACGCTGGAATTGCT
>VFJU01000006.1 GCA_009885905.1 Verrucomicrobiota bacterium | reverse complement strand
TAGTTGCCAGGAAGGGTTGGAGCGGTGGAGCTGGGACCATAGGACGTGGGCGAGATACCCGTATATATCAAACCGACCGTTAAACCGACTGGATCTGTGGTGGCAGTAACAGCCTTGGGGTTACCATCGTAGGTAGCGGCCAGATTGCTCAGAGTGACGGTCGCAGAGCTGCCTGTTCCTACGCTGAGGACGAAAGATCGAGATGTAGTGAGCGTGCCATCGCTCGCGCTGATCGTTATGCTTGCGTTCCCACTTAGACCCGCAACCGGCTTGGCGGCGACGGTGTAGTAGGGCGAGTTTCCTGAAACGGTGATAGCACTATTTGGAAGTAAGGTTGTGTTGCTAGAAGTGGCAGTGACGACAAGTGTGCCTTGCGCAAAATCATCCTCGGCCAGAAAAGTAACGGGAGGGAGAGGACTGCTGACGGTCGTGCTGCGGTTAGCCAACTCGCTGATGGCCGGAGCGCAGGAGACGGGGGAAAGCCGTATATAATCGAGAGTAAGATTGTAGTCCGATGAGGCCCCATTTTTGCCAGCGACGGTGAAACGAAATTGCCAGTCACCAGGCGACACAAAGTTGTGATTACCAAGGGCAAACACGGCTGCTACATCGCCTCCACTATTATAGGTGTCCTGCACCGATCCCACATCCGTGAAAGTCGTGCTGCCAGGGGCCGCGACCGCGAGCTGGAGCCTACCTCCTGACGACAGCTTGAGCGCACCGATATTCACGGACCACGTTCCAGCGAAGGGCACGTGAGCATTGAGCGTGATAAAATCATTTTGGGCGCTGGCATTGAGGCGCCGTCCACTGTTGCCCCCTAGGGTCGTTTTAATGGGCACACTTTGGCTATCTCCGGGTGAAAATCCGATTACGGCCAGCTTTTCGCACTGCCCGGCGAAGGCATTCCACACGCCCCAGTATGCAGGCTTGCGATTGTAGTCGAAGTCTAGCAGGAGTGCTTGGCCATACACGCCATCCGTGTGCCCGGGAATCCAAGATGAACCGTCGAAGATTCCCCACGTTTGGAAAAGTTTCATGTTCGAGTAGCCCACTGCAGCGCTCGTGTAGTCGAAGTAGAGATCGCCCTGCGTGATTATATCGGCAGCGGAAGCAAAGCCGTTGACGTCGATAGGCAGCTTGTAGTCAAGTTCGGTGACATGCAGGTCGAGGAGGAGGTCTTGGAACCGTTGGAAGTTGGTGCGTACCGCGCTTAAGCTTGGCGGGGTTGTGACGGTGAAATGCGCTTGAAAACCCACGGCATCAATGGGAACACCCGTGCTCACAAAATCTTGGAGCATCGTATAGACCGCAGTACTTTTGGAGTTAACGATATCCGTGTTATAATCATTGTATACCAATTCCGCTTCAGGATCTGCCGCCCGGGCGCGAATGAAAGACTCTTTGATGTACCGAGTTCCTTCAGCAGCGTAGCCGATGCCGGGTGCATTGTACCATAGCGCTTCATTGACACCATCCGCATTCGGATTGGCAGTGCGCAGTACGCTGCCACCATCGGTGAAGGCCTCATTCACCACGTCCCAGTGCGGCAACCGCCCACGGAAATAAGCTCCCTTGGTATCGATATTATCCCAAAGAATAGTCCGAAGGGCTACGGGATCTGTGGTGTTTTCTGCAAAAGTGGAAACTTGATTATGCCAAACAAATACATGGCCACGTGAGGATCCGCCATGGCGAAGGCCCTGATCGATGATGAAGTCTGCTTCATCAAGAGTGAAAACATTATCGGTATTCTCGGAGGGTTGGAACTTTAGGGCATTGCCAGGTGATGCGTAGTGGAAGTGGGCGCTAAAAGCGGCGGCAAACTTTGGGCTGAGGTTGAAATCTGACTGATCGATTCCGCCCGCACCCAAACGGATGTTTGGATAGAACGATGCCGCACGCCGAAGACCCGTAACTGGAGCTAAGTAACAGTCGTCGACTTTTAAGCCCACACCGATTGCAGAACCCTCGATGAAGAACTTTACATTGCTAAGCCCGTTGTCTGTTGAAGGCATTGTGAAATAGCCGGACAGCCACGCCCACTTCGTGCTAGAGGCTTGGCCGCTGGCGACTATGTGATAGGTTGATACGCCATTTGCAATCACCTCCATCGTTAGCATGACGTTATCCAGCGCTGTGCTATCGGTCTTAACCCATCCCGAAGCGTAGTACATTTGCCCGCCAACAGTCTTCCCGAAAACCGATTGCTCGATCCCATGCCAAGTGAGGGTTCGGTTCGCGACCGTCACTGCGCCAGCGCCCGAGTGAGGGGCGACAGTCGTGGGGGTCAAGGTCGCGCTACCGCGGGGTGCCCAAGCTGCGACACCGCCTTCGAAACCCGGATTGTTCAGCAAGTTTTCAATCGCAGCATCCACCTCAATGAAGGATACCTCATCGAGGTAAAGTTCAACGCCAGAGGCTGGGCCGTTAAAATAAAGGCTCAAAGCTGTTAGGTTGCCATCGATGCTTAGCTGGTAGGTGCCGCTGATTTTCTGCCAAGTGTTCGTGACTGAGACATTCCAACTGCTGCTGGAACTGGTGCCGCTTACGGTTTTTTGCACACCCATCGTGACAGTGGAGGTGGTGGTGCTATTCGTTCTCACCCACGCGGAGACCTGATAGTATTTTGAAGCCGCCCATGCGGTATTCAGCAATGATTGCTGGAACCCTGAAGCGGTGCTTGTGCGCGAGATAGATTTCCCTCCATAAGAACCTGCGTAAGGACTGGCCGTATTTCTTCCTAACGTTCCTCCATTGAAGATGCTCCAGTTGGTCAAGCTTGAGTTGCTCCCACTTTCACACCCTGGATTACTCACAAGGTTCACCGGCGCCGCTGATATGGAACAAGTCAAAGAGACGAACCCAGCGAGCAAAGAAACCAATCTGAGGCGTAAGGCGGTAACCATCAAACAAGAGATAGCACAGTTGGCTAGGTTTCGGGGAAAAAAAGGTATGATTTCTTTAAAAGTACGGCGTGACAGAATCAACCTGTCACGCCGCGATGTTGAACGGTGCAACCCGTAATGGACAGATCAGTTAGTGACCTTAAGCCGTGCGAAGCTCTTCGCTGACCCAGCGGGCAGTTGATAAGTAATCGCAGCCGCAGTATTTGAGTTCGGTGTCACGACTGCCCACGCATCGGCGACTCCGAGGTCGTCGGATACCTCAATGGCATAGGTCAGTCCGGTAGCATCCGCACGCTTTGCAAAGCTGAGTAGGTTACCAGTGAAAGTGCCAATCGTGGAATTCGGAACCGTCGGGTTTTGACCGTCGATGGCGTATTCCAAGAGGTTGCTGATACCATCTTTGTCAGGGTCAGCACTGCCACCTTGTTGGCCGGCCGCGAGGCCGAAGCCTGTGATCCAGCCAGAAAATCCAGCAGGACCCTCAACGGTCACCGAACGAGTCACAGGAGTCGCGTTATTGCCCGAGGCATCGGCAGCGTTGTAGGTCACTGTATAGATCCCGGCGACGGCGGTATTCACTGGATTGGTAGTAATGACGTTCACGATTCCATCGACAAGGTCCGACGCGGAGGCTCCCGCATCAGTGTAAGTACCATTCAACGCAACTGACACAGAGGACGAGCCGATACGTGTGATCGTAGGGGGCGTGGAGTCAACCACTGCATTTGTCAAGCCTGCGACGGTGGCATTGAAGAGAGTGACTTGCAGTCCTTGATACTTGTTAGTCGATCCTGGGTTTACTCCGGCCGTGGCGGACAACCAAACGCCGAGCGCTTGAATATTGTTGAATGCCGGAAGGGAGACTGGGGTGTAGCTCGCTGGGTTGAGCGAGCTCAAATCCCATGGGTTGTAACTGTTCCATGTGAGGCTGAGAGCCTCGCTGGTGAGCTCGACCGCCGCATTGTCCCCCGTGGGTAAGGTCGGCACCAGTTCGGCACCGACCAGATCACTGATGTAGTAGTTGCCGCTGTCTTTGACCACCCAGCGAACCCTACCCGAATTCAGGCGAGAATCTTTGTGGGCAAGAACCACAGTTGCCTTGAGGGTATCTTTCTCCGCAGTGAAGCTGACTTGCTTGGCGCTAAAGCCCTCGGTGAATTCTTGTTTGCGGAACATGAAAATGCCTGTTGCAACATCATTTTCTGCGTAGCGGCCGACTTCAGATTGTCCTTGCGGTCCATTCCATTGAATTTTCATGCCACCGTTGCTGCCGAATGACAATGCTGCACCAGCATCCACGACCAAACTACCACTTGCAGGTTGAATTTTGAGCGCGCCATAGATCGACTGGCCAGTGTAGTTCAAAGCCAGGTTGGCACGTACTGGAGTCGCAAAGGATAAGGGAACATCAAGATACTCAATGTTACTATTGGCCAGGATTTGACTCGCAGCAAAGTTAACCGCTTTAGGCGGGCCGTTAACAGTCACCGTTCGCGAAACCGTAGAGGCAGCGGCATTGCCGCTGGTGTCGACCGCACTATAAGTTAATGAATAAATTCCCGCCACAGCTTGGCCAGAGGTGTTCGTGACTACAGCGCCAGTAACAGTTGAACCCACCAAGCCATCGACCGCGTCAAGAGCAGTAGCGCCTGCATCGTTATACACATCGCCCTCGTTCAGAGTCACATTCCCACCGATCAGGGTAAGGACAGGACCCGTGGTGTCGGTGGCAATGGCGTTGCCAGCGACCGCCTCTGCGGTCAAGCCCCGAACTTGGATCCCGGGAAAGAGGTTGGTGGATGCACCATCGTTTGGACCACAGGTCGCCTGGACCCATGTACCGATGAATTGTATATTACTAAATGCAGGGGTAGCGACTGCGGTACCAAAATTAGCGGGATTGAGTTGAGCTAGGCTGAAAGGATTGAATGCATACCAGTTAGTCGCAAGGGCATTCACCGTAACTGCCAGAGTGGATGAGCCTAAATTGCCAGAATCGTAGCCTGGAGCAGCATCGCTGATGTAGAATTGACCACTATCCTCAACCACAAAGCGAAATGAGCCAGATGCCAAGCGAGTTCCCTTTGGATCAAAAACCACCTTGGCCGAGAGCAAATCAGTGCCTGCGGCGAAGCTCACGATTTTCGCTCCCAATCCATCGGTGAAGTCCTTGCGTCTAAAGCCAAACAAGGCGGTGGCTACATCGCCCTCGGCGTAAACTGGCGGAGTACCATTCCACTGGAGTTTCATCCCAGATCCATTCGTGCCAAAAGATAAAAATGCGGAACTACTTGTCCCAGGGGTGAGCGGGTCCAGCTTTAGAGCACCAAAGATCTGTTTGCCAGTAGGAATACTGGTCTGAACGAGTTGCGGAGTAATCACGGAGAAAGGTTTGTTTACCGTCCCGTTGTTTGCCTGTGTGGCGATTTGGCTACCTGCAAAATTGACCGCAAGCGCATTTCTGATGGTGAGCGTGTCGGTAGCGGTTCCTTGGTAGGTGGCGTTACTTGCATCGATCGCAGCCGTGACGGTGTAGGTGCCTAATGCGGTCGGAGCCACGGTGCTTGGACCATAAGAAGTGCTTCCAGTGCCCGTGTAGGTCACTGTCGTTGCCTGGCTTAGTGGACTGGTGGTGACGGTGACAGGTTTTGCTTGGCCATCGAAAACCTGGCTGGTGTTACTGATGGTGACGGATGCTGTTTCTTTGCCGAAGGAGTCGACTGTTCCAAGGGTGAGATAATCAAGCTTTATGTATTCACCAACGACATTAGGACTTTCAGAGGCCCACTGCCATGTGCCGACCGTTGCTGGCGCGGTGATAGGAGATTGAGTCACGACTTGAATCCGCGCTAGGGCGTTCAGACCCGTGCCATCGGTAACCATCGGCACCCATTCACCCGTGCCAGCCTTGACGCGGGTTGACCAAACTCCTGAGCTAACGTTGACCCGAAGCTGGATTTTGACAGCGGTGGGGCTTGTTGTGTTGATGAGGTTCAAACTTCCCAATGAGTCTTGCGGGAACCTCGTCATTTCGACCACCTTACCCGTGCCAGTGCCTGCGCCTGTGGCCGTCAAGATCGTGCCGACCGCGGGAGTGCCAGTTGCACCAATCGAAGTCCAGTTCGTGTCACCAAGTACGACAATTTTATAGATCTTGGCATTGGCAGTGGCGGTAGCATTGATCGTTGGGGCGGCGGTACCCGTGGTGCCGGCGGTAGCCCCACCCGAAGCGGTGAAAACGGTACCAACTGTGTCGGTGGATGCGCCGATACCAGTCCAATTTGAATTTCCAGTGCCAGCGATCACGTACTGGGTGCCATTCACCAGAGCCGTAGCCGCTACCACGCTGCCGTTGGCAAAGCCATATCCGTTAACCCCCGTTCCCAATGTCTGAGTCTGACTGCGGATGTCGTCACCAATAGTGGGGGTCAGAGTAGGACCCGCACCCACCCCGAAAATCAAGTTCACGCCGTTATTTGCCTCTGTGGCTCCGGTCAAGCCCTTTAATATCCTCACAGAGAGTCCAGCACCTGTCGTGCCTTTGTTATCAGACCCGCCCATGTCCCATTCCGGTACCGCGAACTCAAATATAAGATCCCCGCTTGTAATGCCACCTGTAGGAAAGTTGATAGATCTAAAAACGTTTCCCGAGTTGGTGCTGACATTGGGGTTTGTGCCCACATAGTAGAGGGTGTCTCCCAAATTTAAATAATTATTGTGTGCAAACCAGCCACCGTTGGTGTCAAACTTTACGCCTGACCAAGTAGTCCCAAGAATTCCCGACGAGGCATTGACCAAGGCGTTATTTTGGGTCGCGGTAGCTTCGTTGAACTGGAAATCAACATATGTCGTCTGCGCGAGCAGTGGATTGGCGACCATCAGGGCGATGGCGAGTGGTAATACAATCTTCATTTAGTTTGTTTTGGTTTTTAAGGGGTTTAATGAGTCTCAGGACTGCTTGAGTAGCGGATCGGTCGGCGGGGGAGTGAGTTTTAAGCCATATCATGACTATTGCTAGAAATCTCTCGGTGTCTACTGCCCGAATGGGTAGGATGACGGAAGTTTTTTGAATGGACGTCAGGATTCATGGCAAAGTGGTCACTTGATACTCTCATTTTACAAACTCCAGTCGCAAAAATCCCTTGGAAGGCGCGGACCCGCTCTTGGAGATCTTTGATCGCCACAGCGTTGTGTTGGCTTGTGTGCCGAGATTCTCGGTGATCACGCCGGTGGGGGCCCAGTAACTCAAGTCGGTAGAGGCGGTGGCGGTGGTGGTGACATCGGTCCGGGCTCCCACCCGCGGGAACTCAAGCGAAAGGTACTCTGCTCCCGGCGGACCCGTGACTTCTGACCAAGCGGGGTTGACGTTCGGCGCAAGCGGATTCGTCCCGTGTGCGTATTCCCTCAGGTTTAAGACCCCGTCGCTATCCGGGTCCATTGCCTCGGCGAAGAGACTGATGGGGTAGCCGGGTTCGACGTGGGAGGCTTTCCAGTCATGATAGGTGGTGGGGAAGTTTGTGGGTGGGGCGACAGACGAAGTCTGCCAACCATAGCCTCCAGCGAGGGCGGCAGACAGCTCAGTCACGAGACTGGCGTAGGCGGACTTGGCGGCTAAGTTCACCGTCTGATTGGGATCGGCAATCATGTCATATAGTTCTTTATACTCAGGCGTAGAATACAATTTCACATCGCGGGTGATGCTGTAGCCGTTAGTATCCTTGGTGGTTTGGGTGCGCCACCATTCGGTGTAGCGGTAACGCCGAGTGCGGATCGAGTAGCCCATGCCATCGCCTGTATTGGCGATGCCCGTCCCGTTGATGGAGCGCTGGTATTGCGTGAATGCGGCTTTTTTCCACGGTTGGGCGGGATCCTCCAGCAAACCTCTTAAACTGATGCCTTGCAGCTCCAAACCAACCGGTTGAGCGGGTTCAGGTTGGCTCGCCAGATCCACTAGGGTCGGGAAAATGTCGACAAACTCAACTGGCGACTGGCAGGTTTTTCCTGCCGTCCCGAGGGCACTCATACCTGGTGCCCAGATGATGAGAGGGGCACGCGCGGCCTCCTCGTAACAGCTGTGCTTGGCCCAAAATCCGTTGTGGTCGCCAAGGTGCCAACCGTGATCACCCCAGACGACAATGATGGTCTTGGCAGCCACGGCGGGATTGGCATTGAGGGCGGCGAGCACACGGCCGAGTTGATCATCCGCATAGCTGGTGGCGGCGAGGTATCCGTGGATAAGGTTGCGGGCTTTATTGATATTCGTGATGGTGCTCGCTCCTATATCTAGAAAGGTATTAATCTCATAGTTCGCACCCGTGAATTGAAGGGTGCCCGTTGGAAAGGTCCTAGATCCGGTGTAGCCACTGAGGTTGATCTGTGTGGGATCGTATAGATCCCAGAACTGTTTGGGTGAGACGCACGGCAGATGGGGCTTGGAGTACCCGATGGCCAAGAAGAAAGGTTTACTTGAACTGGTATAACTGGCGGCGTAGGTATTCAATTTTGTAATCGCCTTGCCGGTCATGATGCTGTCGCTGTAGTCGGTGTCTTTATTGATGGGGACCTTGACGGTGGCGGTGGGATCCTTGAATTCACCTTTGTCAGTGATGAAAAGCTTTGATTTGTTGGTGGCGGCGGCATTTTCAGCTTGGAAATGCCCATCTTCGTAATAGTAGCGCCCTGGAAATGACGAGGTATCCATGCCCCCAGGCCAAGAGAGGCTTGAGTCGTAACCGGGTGGCGTGCCTCGCTGATCGTAAATCTTGCCAAAGCCCGCCACGTTGTAGCCCATATTGGCAAAGTGCTGCGGTAGGGTGATGATGCCCGGCATGGTGGTGCGAAAATTCAAGGTATCCTGAGAAAGTTCGATCTGGTCCCAGATTTTCGTCGTGTCGGGTCTGCACCCAGTCAGTAAGGAAGCACGGGAAGCCCAGCACACCGCCTGCTGGCAGTAGGCACGGGTGAAGGCCATCCCGCTGGCGGTGAGGCTGTCCAAATGGGGGGTGACAGGCTTGGGCATCACCGCAGCTTGCTCGGGCGTCTGAAAAGGACCGAAGTTTGCCTTGAGATCATCAAAGGCCACGAAGAGCACGTTGTAATTGCCCTCGGGCAGTGCGCGCGCGCGAACGAAGGGCGTGGCGTAGGTGCCAGTGATTTGGAGATTATCCATGCGGACATTAAGGCTGGTGGCGGTTTGGGTGAAGGCAGGGAGTGACCAGCGGAGGGTGACTGCGGACTGATTATTGATCGCCGTCACCGAACTAAGATCCGCCGTCCAAGTGTTGTTGTAGCTCACATTATTCAATAGGGTCAGGCTGATCCCCGGAACCGAAACCCAGGAACCAGAGCCGATTTTGTACTCGAAGGCCGAGAGGGCTGTCACATTCGCTCCCCCACTTTGCACCCCGTTGAGTCGGTAGGTGAAACGAGTGTCCAACACCTTCACTCCAGTGGTGTTGAGGGTGACCTGCCAGGTGTTTGTGGAAGTGACCGTTGTGTCCCAACCCACAGACTTTGCGGCGCCCCAAGACGAACCATTGAATGCGGTGAAGGCGTTACCAAAATTTCCATATCCACCCGCAACTATACCAGTAGCGGAAAAAGTAGGCGCAACGGTGAAGGTATTGACGCTGACCGCTTCGTTATAAGTCCCTGCCCCGTTTGCAGCATTTTGCGAAGCGGCGTCCTGAAAGGCAAAAAAGGCACCCACCGTGCTTTGCGCATTGGCTGTGGCAAACGTCAGGAGCAGAGCAATGAAAGACGAGATTACTTTTTTCACAAAATTAGGGGGCGAGGGAAAGGTCTGATGATTTTGGATAGACCAGTGGGGAAGAACGACCTGCGAGAGTATCCACTATTTGGGCTAAAATGGTAGCACAATATTTTTCTCCCGTGGAGGGGATTCCCTGCAACTTGCTGGTCGCGACACGGGCCGCCTCCATCGCGGGGAGTGCAGGCCGAGCCTGTTCCCCCATACGGGCGAGCACATTCCCCGCCTGTAGATTGAAAGCAAGGTTGTCGGTCTGCCCGATCCAGCTTTCTAAAATTGGCAGGGCTGCGGACGTTTCGCCCAGATGGACCAACGCCTCCGCGGCGGCGATTTGGACCGCACCCGAGTTATCTTTCAGACAAGCCAGCAGAGCATTCTGCGCGGGTTTCGCCTTCTTGCCCAGCATGG
>VFJU01000131.1 GCA_009885905.1 Verrucomicrobiota bacterium | reverse complement strand
GGGGAAATCATGCCTTCACGGAGTTTTGACCAAATGGATTCATCCATGAATTGCATGCCTTCGTTTTTGCCGCCGGTGATGACGTCGTAGAGTTTCTGTGTTGCACCTTCACGAATGATGGCAGCGACAGCGGGTGTAGCGAACATGATTTCATGAACAGCGGTCCGACCGGGTTTATCGATACGCTTACAAAGAAGCTGCGCAACAACCCCACGTAGGGATGCCGCAAGCATGGTTCGCACTTGTGATTGTTGGTTCGCTGGGAATACGTCGATAATTCGGTCGACGGTCTTACGAGCGTTATTCGTGTGAAGAGTGCCGAACACAAGCAGACCCGTTTCTGCAGCAGTCAGTGCGAGTGAGATGGTTTCCAAGTCTCGCATTTCTCCAACAAGAACAATATCCGAGTCTTCTCGTAAAGCAGCGCGCAGCCCGTCGGCGAAGGACGGTGTTTGAATGGGAACCTCACGTTGGGTGATGATCGATTTTTTGTTAGTATGGACAAATTCGATCGGCTCTTCAACGGTGATGATGTGACGGTTGAAATTGATGTTAATGTAGTCGAGCAGTGCAGCAAGTGTGGTGGACTTGCCGGATCCCGTGGGGCCGGTGACGAGTACGAGACCGGCTCGCATATGTCCGAATTCTTTGACAACTTCCGGTACTCCGAGACTTTCGAGTGAGGCAATCTCGGTCGGAATGAGGCGAAATACCGCAGCCAATCCGTTTTGCTGTTGCAAGTAGTTGCAGCGAAACCGTGAGTCTTCATCCATTTCATAGGCAAAGTCGAGATCGCCACCTTCAAGGTAATCTTCGAAGGCTTTTTTATCACAGATTTCTCCCAGCAATTGTTTGAAACTTTCACCGTGCAATACTTCTTGCTCGGGTATCGCGGTGACTGCGCCGTGGACTCGGATTTTAGGAACTTGCCCTTCGGACAAATGAAGATCTGATCCTCTGCTAGAAATTAAGTAACGAAAAAGGGTATCGATTTTAGCCATACTAGGTGAAATTAGAAGTTTTAAAAATCCAGGTGGATAAGTTAGATGGGGGAGCTATCGGTCAGGATTCAAAAAATGCTTTCATTTGACTTTTATCGTCCGAGCGGAAGAGAGTTTCTTCTCGGGAGATAATACCTTTTACGTAGAGTTGTCGCAGCGATTCATCCATGGTAATCATACCGACATTTTTACCTGTTTGCATGACGCCAGGAAGCATGAAGGTTTTACCCTCACGAATACAGTTAGAGACGGCAGGTGTGTTGACCAAGAGTTCAAGAGCGAGGACGCGTCCGTTTCCATCGGCGCGCGGCACAAGTTGCTGCGAGAGTATTCCTCTCAGTGACTCCGAGACCATGATGCGGATTTGTTCTCGCTGGTCTGTGGGGAAAACATCCAGTACCCGATCTAGTGTTCGAGGAGCATTTCCCGTGTGCAAAGTACCGAGAACCAAGTGACCAGTTTCTGCGGCTGTTAGTGCGAGTTGGATGGTCTCTAGGTCGCGCATTTCTCCGACCATGATTACGTCTGGATCCTCCCGTAGGGCACCGCGTAGGGCTCTGGCAAACGACTCGGTGTGTTTGTGAACTTCACGTTGGTTGACGTGGCAGTTTTTTGACTCGAAAACGTATTCGATAGGGTCTTCGAGGGTGAGGATGTGGTCTTCGCGGTCGCGGTTGATGAAGTCGACGAGGGCGGCCAGTGTGGTGGATTTACCAGAGCCTACCGAACCGGTGACGAGAACAAGTCCGTTTTGGTATCGGGTGAGGGGAAGGATATGCTCGAGTGGCAGACCGATATCCTCGAGGGTCTTGATTTTATCGTTGATGATCCGGAAGGCCATGTCGTAGCCGAGGCGCTGCTTGACCACCGAGGCGCGATAACGACCGTTAGGTGCAGAGTAGGCGAAGTCGATATCGCCATGTTTTTGCAAGCGATCCCACTCTTTGGCGCCAAGGAAAGACCGCGCCAAGCGTTCGGTGTCTTGCGATGTCAGCGGTGGATGGTCTTCCCAAATCGGCGAGAGTTGGCCGAAACGACGCCATGCTGGTGGGTATGCGGTCGGAAGATGAAGGTCAGAGCATTCGTAATCGCGGCCGAGTTGAAGATAAAGGTCGACGTGCTCGAGAACTTGATGAGTGGACATTGGAGGATGTAGGAGTGGCGGCTTGATCAAAAAGCATCCGAGTGAGGTGAACTCTCTGGGTAGCTACGACGGGGAGTCGAAAAGTAATTTTTCACTTGGTTTGAAAGCCAGACCCTTGCCATTGGTTGAACTGCGGTCAAGGAGAGACCGAGCAATTTCATAGGTAAACTACGATGTTTTTTTTCCGTAGATGAGGGTTTTCGGCTAAAAATCCAACTTGCGGCAAGTCCAGAAGCTAGTGATCCGACGAGCCAGCCGGCGGGGTGGCTTTTAAGCGATCCCCGAATGCGAGTAGGAAAGTCCAGCCTTTGCTTGAGCAAGAGTGCGGCATCATCCAGTGTGGAGCGTGCAGACTCGCTGACTCGCATCAACCGTTCGATTTCTTGTCTTTGCTGAAGTTTTCGATCCATTCTCGGTCTTTTTGGAATTCTGCGCGGGTGATGGGAAATGCGGTATTTCCAGAGTGTTTCGCAGACTTAGCGAACATGATTCCCGCTAGCAAGTGGATTGTGGCCAAGGCGAGCGCCACCGCATCCCAGCGCCAACCCGTGAAATTTGAAAGCATTGATATCCCGCCTATCAGGATCAATGCCCATGCAAAAAAAGTGCAGGCACAAGCCGCTGCGATGAAGCTCGCGCGTCTGGCAGCTTGTTCGGATAATTCTTTTGACTCTAACTGAAATAATGCAAAGCGTGCAGCAATTAGATCCATGAGGGCCTCGCGCCAATTGGCGTGAGGCGGCCTTGGATGCATCTGAGCGCTGCCTGAAGCTTCAGTTTGATCGGAAGGTTCGGTGTCGAATGGTTGATTCATGTAAGGAAAATAAAAAACACCCGACAACTAACTATTCGAATTAGCGGCGGACGATGAGTCCGATAAGGAAGCCCGCGCCGAGAGCGCCTAATACGCACTTGGTGGGATTTTCTCGGATGTAGTCTTCAGCCGTGATGTGAAGTTCTTTGGCTTTTACGCGGGTATCTTGCCATTGTTCGCTGGCGGATTCTTTGAAATGTTGTGCTTTGTCAGCGGCGGCCGATTTGAATGCGGCAGCTTTTTCGTTGGCGCTGGCCTTGAAGTGACTTGCTCGGTCTGAAGCAGAATCCCGGAAGTGTTGGGCGGATTCCATGGCGCGATCTTTTAGTGCTGTTGCTTTTTCTTCTGCGGTGTGCACGAATTCTCGCGCCTTTTCGCCAGCGGCGATTCTGAGATCGTTGGCTGCCTGCGAAACAGACGGTGTTTGGGTGAACCCAGCATCCGGATCTAGGCTGTTCGTATTGAATTGTGTGGTGCTCATCTCGGTTTCTTTTTTTTGCGATAATGCGGCATGCATTATCGCGTGAGGTAAGCTTGGGAGTTTTTCAAGTTGAGCGCAAGATGTGTCTCATATTTATTGGAAAGTCAGTTGCTTGGTTTGCTTGTGGTTTTTGGGGGTGGGGGCGGTTCAACCTTTTTGGTGGCGGGTGGAGCGATAAATTTCATGCTCTCCCAAACTGTGTTTTTCAATGGACCCGTTCCTCGAAACTGAAAAAGGCCAGAAAAAGGTCGTAAGGGCAAGGTGATGAGACCCAGTAATCCGCGGGCATTCATCCGCATGGTCATGTCGAGAGTTTGTTCATTCATGTTAACCGAGCCGACCCCTGTGAAGTTGAGGGAACTTGTCGAGGTTTGGAAATCTTCGGTGCTAAGAATCCCATCCTGAATTTGGAAAGTGCAAAACGCGTTATCGGCAGATTGCACAAACGCTTCTTTATCTTGCAACACGCCGCCGACCAAAGGAGTGAGTGGACCAAACATTGGCACAGAAAAGAGTTTGGCATCTTCCATGGCAAGAAGGCCTTCACCCGCCATGGTTTCTAATTTACTATCAGAAAGTGAAAATCGAATTCTGCCTGTAACACTGCCACCGCCTTTGATTTCAAATCCATAAGTTGACGCAAGGCTTGGGATTGAGAGCTTAGTCCAATTCACTTCGCCCTCCATCTTTCCAGCGCCTAAATATTGGATGTCCGCAATTACGGGACCATCGAAGGCATCGAACTTGAGATTTTTAATAGAAACTTTCTCGTTACGAATCACCACCAATGCACTCGGGTTTAATACGGTTAGGTTTTTTCCGAGAAATTGATAATCTGCAGGGTGCGGTGAGTTGAATGAAATATCCAAGGCGGTGCGTCCCTGAGGAGTGACGTCGATCACACCAAATCCTTTCAACTCTGGTGGTTGGTGAAAGCGGTATTGTTCGAGATTGTCTGCCACCTTCGGCGCGAAAAGCCGTATCATCGGCGCTGCCCAGATTAAGCCCTGCACGTCCTCGACCTCGACCATTTTCATGGATGCGTCGTAGCGGATTCTGTCGGCTTTTACAGACCCCTCCGTTGCTCCGTTGAATGTTTTATGTAGGATGTATTTTGTATAATCAAAGTCCAAAGTCCCGTCATGAAAATCTAGCTCGTAGTGATTGAGTGAAAATTTACTGTTAGCGTAATTGATAGGGACCCCACGGTAATTGACGTTTTTGGCGGTACCACTACCGGTATATGCCCAAGCATATTTATTAGTGAGGTCGAACCCGCCTTCTAGCTTTATGTCGACTGCTGCGCCTTGGCGTTCGGTGATGTCATTGAGGACACGTTCGAGAGGTTGTCCGATGAAGAATGGACGGTAAACTGGAACCGGTAGAGTGGTTTTAAGTTCAAGTCGTACCAAGGGCCATTCGATGAGCGCTTTGCCTGAAGCCTCACCATCCGAACGAGACAAATTTAAGTCGCGAATAAACATACGATTTTGATCCCATGAGTATGCAAGTTTGATGACATCAAAAGGAATTCCACGTAGTTTGACTGCTTCACAGCGGGCGGTCCCCGTCATTTGTATTTTGGGTACGTGAGAATCGTCGATTTGAAAATTCCCTTCGCCAGAGAAGAATTGGCGCCCGTTAATTTTAACATCTCTAAGCGCAGGGATGCCCAGCCACGCCGTGAGAAGCGTTGGAATTTCAAGGGATGACGATACGTCAAAGCGCCCTTCTTGATCCTGCAGATTGTAGTCAATGTGGCCCACAAAAGCTCCCTCTGTGTCGGACGCACGAAGATAGGTTACAGTAAAAATGTCACCCGTTAGATCTGCTTGTGCGGTCAGAGTTGCAAGGCGGTGGCCGTTTTTTTCAATATTTCTAACATCAAGAGATATTTTTGCGTTGATGGAAGAACGAATGTTGATGTCGCCCTCGACTGAAATTTCGATATGCGGTGAATTGTTTTCGTCGAATTGCCATTTTTCTAATTCCGAGATGATTTTCGCCAAGAGTTCGCGGCGTTTTCCCATGTTAGGGTCTTCGGGTTGACTTTGTCCGTCTTGCAGGTAGCCGATGAGTCGAAGGTTCAGTGAAATATCGATGCCGGCGATTTTTCCATTGGCATTACGGATTTCGAGGCGGCGGTTGCCAGGCATGAGGATGGTACCGTTTGCGTCGGTAACTTGGAGGATTTCTGAGCTGGGATTTTTTGGATCTACAGGGAGTTCAAGTTTTGCGTGGTTGAGTTGGATTTTATCGATTTGAAAAAGCCCCCGAGCGAGTTTGGGCTTATTAAAATCGATGATGATATTTTCTAACCGAGAAATTTCTCGCAAGTGTTGCGGTTCTGAGAAAATTCGGACATTGCTGGCGATTACCCCGCGGAATGGGGAGTAGCGAAGTCCGCCAATGGTGATAAATGCTCCCTGTTTGGCGACTTCTCGCTCGATGGTGGCACGCCATGGTTTAGGCAGACCGATGTGGTTTATCCACCAAAGGCCGACGATTGCCGCGAGCATCAAGGCGACAGTCAGTAAAAACGCTAGAGAGCGTAGATTGCGGGTGAGGTGCAGGCGATACATTCGGAATCTCCGCCGACACTGAAGAGGATTTTTTCGAAAAGCAACTCAGGGAATGATGCCGGCTTCACGAAAGGAGAAGTAGGAGGCACGCCCAGGAGAGGGGCGTCCGATGATGATGTGATCCAAGAATCGGACGTTCATGATGTTTGCAGCCGAGATCAAATTGCGGGTTGCTATTTCGTCGCCGTGGCTGGGGCTGGGGTCGCCCGATGGATGGTTGTGAATAAGGATAAAACCATAGCCTCCGCGTGTGATGACTGGACGAAGAACTTCACGCGGATGGGCGCTCGCTTCGTTGACGGTGCCGAGTGAGGCGATGGTGGTGCCGATGTGGCGCAGGCGTGTGTCCAAGACGGCGACGACGACTTGTTCTTGGCTCAAGTGACGGAGTTGTGGACCAAAAAAATCGCAGATGCGTTCAGGTGAATCGAGCTGGACATCTCGCATTTGCTCGCGAGCGACTCGAACTCCTAGTTCGAACGCGGCCGCAAGCTTCGATGCTTTTGCGATGCCGAGTCCCTTGATTTTGGATAATTCTGCGATGGGCAGTCCTCCCAGCGCTCCCATCGAGCCGTATTTTTGGATCAAATCGCGACCGATATCGATCGCGCTGCGCCCCTTGGTGCCGGTCGAAATGAAAAGTGCCATCAGTTCGGCGTTGTCGAGGGATGTCGGACCTAGCTGGGCGAGTTTTTCACGGGGTCGCTGGTCGTGGGGCATGTCTTGGATGCGCGTGCTATTGGCGTTGTAGGTTTCTTGGTGGGCTTTGGTGGTGGTTTGCGCTGCGTTTCCGTTCATTTGAACACCCTATCAAATGTGTTCCACTTGGCAAGAATTAGAATGAATTTTTCAAAATGCCGGCGTCATCCAACATGGTGCAATGCGGGCGGCCCACTTGTTATCGTTATGAACTTGGCGAAGTGGGATCGATCCGTATTCTATAAGTCATGTCGAAGTATGGTGGGGAAGAAGTGTTGGTGGTGCCGCGTGCATTGTTGGACGAATTAGGAGCATTTGAAGGGATCAAAACCGAGGGCCTTGATGAAGCGGTAGCTCGTTTGTTAGATGCGAAGAATCACACCTTCATGGATCGTGCGGCGGCTGAGGAGGACCCAAGTTTTAAGCAGTTGATTCCCTATTGCATCTTCCGTTGTGGGGACCGGATTCTCCACTACACACGTGGAAAAGCGGGCGGCGAAAGTCGGTTGCATGCGAAGATATCCGTCGGCGTCGGAGGTCACGTCAACCCAGTGGACACCGATGCCGGGCGTACGGGTGCGGAGGCTTATCATGCGGCGGTCACTCGTGAAATTGAGGAAGAGTTACAACTTCCTGAGGAGCATCAACACCGCATCATTGCGCTGCTCAACGACGAGTCCAATCCCGTGGGGCAAGTTCACCTTGGCATCGTGCACTTGGTGGATTTGAAATCTGACGCGGTATTCTCCCGGGAGGACGCTTTGTTGGAATTGGGGTTCACTCCGCTTGACGATCTGGCGGGGCCCATGTTCGAGCGTTTGGAGACTTGGTCGCAATTTTGTATCCGCCACTTGGCGAGCTAACTTTTTTCAGCAGAATAAAGATATATCAATGATTACAAGAAACCTTCAATCATTAACAAAATTTATAAATTTAATATGGTGATTTTATTTTATCTTTAGCAGAATTCAATTAGCTAACGATGGCAACGAATCTACGAATCATCTGCGATGTCACTCATTAAGAAGCCAGTGAAGCCGCGCATTCTCATTGTTACCCCGGAAATTACGTACTTGCCGCCGGGTATGGGAAACATGGCTCAGAGAATGTCTGCTAAAGCCGGTGGCCTAGCAGATGTTTCTGCTTCTTTGGTTTCGGCCTTATTCGAACTCGGTGCAGATGTGCATGTCGCGATGCCAAATTACCGACGAATGTTTCAGAGTGATATTTTCAACCTGCACGAAAAAGAACTTAGAAAATATCATGAGGTTCTGCCAGAAGCACACATTCATCTAGCAGAAGATCGAATTTTTTATTATCGCGAGCAAGTTTACAGCAATCACTCGGACGAGGCGATGAGGATCGCCTTGGTCTTTCAACGCGAGTTGATCAATCACATTGTTCCGCGCGTCATGCCGGATTTGATTCACTGCAACGACTGGATGACCGCCTTGATTCCTGCAATGGCCCGGCGGCGGGGGATCAAGTGTTTGTTCACGGTCCATAATATCCACACGCGGCAAGTATCTTTGGCGCAGGTCGAAGAAGCGGGAATCGATGCCGCAGAGTTCTGGATGAATTTATATTTTACGGGTTCACCTGCTAGTTATGACCATGCCCGTTCGCATGTCCCGGTGGATTTACTCACCTCAGGCATTTTCGCAGCGCACTACATCAACACGGTGAGTCCTCGTTTCCTGTGGGAAATTGTCGAGGGGTGGCACTCGGTGATTCCTGACTCGGTGCGTGCTGAATTGCGTGCCAAATATGCTGCGGGTTGTTCTGCGGGGATCCTCAACGCTCCAGATGTTTCTTACGATCCGGTGACGGATTCTTCGTTGGCACAAACTTATGGCGTGGATGACTTTGTCACTGGCAAGGCGGCTAACAAACTTGCTTTGCAAAGGGAGCTCCAACTCAAAGAGGACATAAAAGCACCGATTTTCTTCTGGCCTTCTCGATTGGATCCCGTGCAAAAAGGACCGCAACTGCTCACTGATATTTTGCATCATCTCGTCTCGGATTACTGGGATCGCGATTTACAGGTGGTCATCGTTGCAAATGGTCCTCATCAACAATGGATCGATAAAATTGTTTCGGCGTTTGACCTGCGTGAACGCGTCGCGATTGTCGATTTCGATGAACGAATCTCAAGGCTTGCCTATGCGGCCTCGGATTTCATGTTGATGCCGTCATTATTTGAGCCATGTGGTTTGCCGCAGATGACATCGCCGATTTATGGTTCTCTCGCGATCGTCCACTCGACCGGCGGTCTTTACGATACGGTTCGCCCATTAGATATCGAAAATTCAACCGGAAACGGCTTCCGCTTCGACCACTACAATGCGGAAGCATTTCGTTGGGCCATCGATCGAGCGATGGATTTCTATGCATTACCCGAGGAAATCCGCGAGCGGGAAATCCGCCGAGTGATGATAGAAAGTGCGAAGGAATTCAGCCACAAGGAAGTGGCGCGCCGCTACATCAACAT
>VFJU01000175.1 GCA_009885905.1 Verrucomicrobiota bacterium | reverse complement strand
CGCTTCCTCGCGGGCCAATTTTTCCAACCAGACCAGAAGCATCGCAAGATCCGCAGGTGTGATACCGGGGATACGGCCGGCTTGACCCAGGGTTGCGGGGCGTATCTCTGTGAAACGGACTTGCGCTTCTTTTTTGAGTCCACGGATCAGCGAATAATCGAGATCCTCGGGCAGGCGTTTGCCTTCTTGGCGAGACATCCGATCAATCTGGCTTTGTTGACGTCCCAAATGCCCCTCGTATTTAAAATTTGTCTCTATCACCGGCCAAAGTTCCACGTGGAACTCTTGGCGCAATGCCTCAGGAAGCATTTCCCAGGAATTTTCATTACGGCGAAACCATTGGTCCAGTTTTACCCCATCATGCACCGCTTGGCGCACCCAGCGATCCGCTTTTTCCAGACCGAGAAGTTTTTCCTCCACCCGGCGAACGCGCTCGCCGCTGGCGAGTCCTATTTCAGCTGCCCTAGGAGTGAGGCGAATGTCGGCGTTGTCTTGGCGCAATAAAAGCCGGTATTCCGCTCGACTCGTGAACATCCGGTAGGGCTCCGTGCAGCCGCGCGTGATCAGGTCATCGACCATCACACCAAGGTACGCTTCGTCGCGGCCGAGAATAAACTCCGGCTTGTCTTGGGCTTTTAAGGCCGCGTTCGCACCTGCGATGAGCCCCTGCCCTGCCGCCTCTTCGTAGCCTGAAGTACCGTTAATCTGCCCAGCGAAATAGAGTCCCTGCACACGTTTGGTTTCCAAGGTCGCTTGGAGCTGGGTGGGCGGGCAGTAATCGTACTCCACCGCATAACCCGGTCGCAGGATTTCACATTTTTCTAGCCCAACGATCGAGCGAAGAAACTCCAACTGCACTTCGTAAGGTAAAGAGGTCGAAACTCCATTGACGTAGTATTCCAGCGTGTGGCGACCCTCAGGTTCTAAGAAAACTTGGTGGCGGTCCTTTTCCGCAAAGCGCACCACCTTGTCCTCGATCGATGGGCAGTAGCGAGGGCCCACCCCCTCGATCACCCCACAATACATCGGCGACTGGTGAAGATTCGCAGCGATCACCGCGTGGGTCTTCGGGTTGGTGTAAGTGATCCAGCATGGCAATTGTTCCACGTGGAACTCTGGGTCGCCCCATGGATTCAAGGTGAAAATATCGTCTTTCGCCCTTACCAGGGTGTCTGCCATGAAGCTAAATTTCGGTACCGGCGTGTCACCCTCTTGGCGTTCGCAGCGAGAGAAGTCGATGGAACGACCATTCAATCGACATGGCGTGCCGGTCTTGAATCGCTCGACCTCAAAGCCAAGCCGCTTAAGCGCCTCCGAAACATTCGACGTCGCATCGCCCATCCGGCCACCCTTTTCATTATTGAGGCCGACGTGCATCAATCCACCCATGAAAGTTCCAGCACTGAGAATCACGGTTTTTCCCGAAATTTGCATCCCAAGCGATGTGGTAACTCCGATAATTTTGTCCTTCTCAACCAAAAGATCCGCGACATTTCCTTGGTGGATCTCCACACCTGGCATCGCTTCCAGTTCGTGTTTCATTCTAAATTGGTAAGCCTTCTTGTCGCACTGAGCCCGAGGTGCACGGACGGACGGCCCCTTCGAAGCATTGAGCATCCGCCACTGGATGCCTGTGGCATCGGTGTTCAGCCCCATAGCACCGCCCAGCGCGTCGATCTCACGGACCATGTGTCCTTTTGCCAATCCGCCGATTGCGGGGT
>VFJU01000178.1 GCA_009885905.1 Verrucomicrobiota bacterium | reverse complement strand
GATGGGATTCCTTACCTAGGTCCTGTACGGGGATTTTCTAATTTATTTCTCGCGAGCGGTCACGCGATGATGGGGCTAAGCCTCGGTCCAGTGAGCGGACGCTTGGTGGCTGATTTGTTAGCTGGAGATATGCCGTTTCGGTCGATTGATGGCCTGTCGCCAAATCGTTTTCGATAAGCAAGTCTGCTCTAGCGTGTTCACTCAATCTTCATTTTTTTTCGATATGCTAGTGGACTGATGCCCGTCGCTTGTTTGAATTGGCGGGAAAATGCAGATTGATCAGAGTATCCGCATGAGAGCGCGATCTGAGCGATCACTTCATTCGTTATGGAAAGTCTTTGGCATGCGGCATCGATTCGAACTTTGGTGAGATATTGACCAGCTGTTAGGTGAAAAATTCCTCGGATACGATGGTCGAACTGATAGATAGAAAGTCCTGCCATTTTTGCCAGCATTGGGAGTCGTAAAGGATCTCCGTAGTGGTGATGAATAAATTCTAACACGCCAGAAAGAGCCTCTAAATTTTCACTGGGCTCGCCGTGCATGTTTAGGTCGCGAGAGATTCCGCAAATTCCGATGATTTCGCCATTTTTCCCCCGAATCGGTTCTTTAAATGTTAAGCACCAGCCGCTGCGTCCGCCAGTATACAAGTGAAGTTCGAGATGGTTACGGATGGGATGGCCGTTGCGGAGAATCTCGCGGTCTTGCAGGGTGAATGCCTTTCCTAGAGCGGTAGGAAATAGTTGGTCAGCGGTGAGTCCCAGCACCGCGTCTTTGCTGGGCAATCCGCAGCGCTTTGCGAGCGTGTCATTGACTGACAAATAGCGGCCTTGGGTGTCTTTGACAAAAAAAACGATGTCATTGACCCCGTCGAAAAGCCGATCCATTGGTAAAAATCCATCGGTGTCGCCCGAGAAGGCATCGAGGAGTTGTCTGGTTGGGCTCATATTAGATCGGTGGTTGGAGTTTTCTATACGGATTCGGAAGCCCTAGCTAGGTCATTTGCCAAGACTGTGGTGTTAAAACAAACCAAACGCATCATGAAACAAGCTCCGCTACATATCATCGACTCCCACACCGCTGGGGAACCTACGCGTGTCGTGATCTCGGGTGGTCCAGAATTAGGCGGTGGCACGGTAGCGGAAAAAGCCAGTCGATTTCGTGAATCGCACGACTGGCTGCGCAGTGCGGTGTGCAATGAACCACGAGGCCATGAGGCGATGGTCGGTGCTCTGCTTTGCGAATCTAACGAACCGGATTGTTGCTGCGGGGTAATCT
>VFJU01000235.1 GCA_009885905.1 Verrucomicrobiota bacterium | reverse complement strand
CGTTTTTCGCACCCTGCTCTCGCTTTGGCACACCGGAGGATTTGAAGTATCTCATCGACACCGCGCACGGTCTTAAACTCGCTGTATTGTTAGACGTCGTCCACTCGCATGCAGTAAAAAACATGGCGGAAGGGCTCAATGACTTTGATGGATCTGGTCACCAATATTTCCACAACGGCCCTCTCGGCGATCACCCAGCATGGGACTCGAAATGTTTCGACTACGCCCGACCAGAAGTCCGCCAATTCCTACTCTCTAACATCCGATACTGGCTCGAGGAATTTCGCTTCGATGGCTTCCGCTTCGATGGCGTCACCTCGATGCTCTATCACTCGCGTGGAATGAAGTCTTTCGGCAACTACGACGACTACTTCGGCGCTGACGCAGATGATGCGGCGGTTCTCTATCTGAAACTCGCCTCGAGCCTCATCCAAGAAATCAAACCTGGAGCCATCGCCATCGCTGAAGACATGTCTGGCATGCCCGGCCTTTGCCGTCCCATCGCCGATGGTGGCTTGGGGTTTTCCTACCGCCTCGCCATGGGCATCCCTGACTACTGGATCAAGCTTCTCAAGCACAGTCGTGACGAAGATTGGGACATCGGTGACTTGTGGAATGTCCTCGCGAACCGACGCTTCGGAGAGGCCACCATCGCTTATGCTGAGAGTCACGATCAAGCGCTGGTCGGTGACAAGACGCTGGCGTTTTGGTTGATGGATCAGGAAATGTATTGGCACATGGGCAAGGAGGATGCACATCCGGTCATCGAGCGTGGCATCGCCCTGCACAAGTTGATCCGTCTCGTCACGTTAGTGTTAGGCGGGGAAGGATGGCTGAATTTCATGGGCAATGAGTTTGGGCATCCTGAATGGCTCGACTTTCCTCGTGAGGGGAACGACTGGTCGTATCACTACTGCCGCCGCCAGTGGTCGCTGCTAGATCATCCAGATTTGAAATACGCTTGGCTCGCTGAGTTCGACCGCCAGTTGATGGGATTTGCGAAAAAATCTGCGATCCTCACCACGCCACCCGCACAACTTCTTCATCTCGACCACGACCAAAAAATCATCGTGGCAGAACGCGGAAATTTCATCTTTGTATTTAACTTCTCGGTTGGGAATTCGGCGTTCAGTTACCCCTTGTACGTTCCAAGCGCGGAAACCCGCGAACTGATCCTGGACACCGATCAGGTCGATACCGGTGGACACGGCCGGATTGATCACGCCTCACATTACCCGGTCACAGATGATAGAGTGATGCGAATTTACTCACCATCTCGCTGTGGCCTAGTATTTGATAGAAATACGAACAAGTGATTTACCCTAATGGCGAAGGAAGCGCTAAAAAGCCGGCGTCAGCCTTTCCAAAGCATCCGCACCCCAAAGAGAATGAGCATGCAGCCAAAAATACGCGTCAGCGTCTGATTGCTGAGAGTGCGCATCAAGTCGCTACCAAACCACGCCGCGACCGCAGAAGCTAGACCTACTGTTAGGACAATTTTCCAATCAATTAAACCGGAAATACGCGAGTTGTTCGCAGTGGCTGCTAGAGCGGTAACAATGATGACCGCCATCGAGGTGGCAACGGCTTGTTTATGCTCGATCCCAAGTGCAAGCACGAACGCAGGCACCATGATCAGTCCTCCACCGACGCCACAGAGCGCTCCTAACAGTCCAGCTAGCAGGCCGATCACAATTGCGGAGATGAAAAATTTCATGAGTTGAATTTTGCTGTGAGTAGCTTTGCCCCAAGTGGCTGACAGAACCAGTTCGAATCATGACAAATAACCTTTCTGAATAACTTGATCTCAATTCATATCATTTAGCCTTATGAAATAGGCATGGGCATTTCGTCGAACCGTTTAGTTCGGAGCGCATGTAGATGTTCGAAAAAAAAGACAGGACTCGACTGGTATCTTCCCAATATTTCGCGGGGTCACGGTGATCTTCTCCTGGAAAGCATCCAAGATCGGCCATGCCGTATTGCAGATCCTATCCTTCACGATGTCCCAGAACTTCTCGACCGTATTGAGCTCGGGGCTGTAGGCCGGTAGGGTGATACTCTTGAGGTTTGCGAGCAACTCGCCGCTGCCAGCGCTGGTGGAATCCAGCTCAACAAAGTGACAGATAAATAATTAGGATTGTTCTTGGTGTTTTTGTT
>VFJU01000167.1 GCA_009885905.1 Verrucomicrobiota bacterium | reverse complement strand
CGTTGGTTTTGGTGGAATTCACAGATGAAATCCTGCCAGTAACCTTCCTCTGGACGCTCATTGCGCTTGAGGGCTAAAAGTTCTCCAATTTGTTCGAATGTTGGTTTCACTGCGGTTGATAGTTAAGAATTATAAAATAAATGGAGCCTATGCAAGAATAATTTTAAAATCTTTCTTCCCAGCTGTTTTGTAGGGCGGACTGGAGTTGGAGGTGTGCGTAATGGAGTCGTGATCGGATGGTGCCTTCCGAAGTGCTGAGTGCCTTGGCGATTTCGCCATGAGACATGCCTTGGATATCGAACATCGTGACAACGATTCTGTGGGGATCAGACAACTTCTTAAGCGCTTCGTTCAATTTTATCTGTAATTCATTAAGATTAGTTTGCTTTTCAGGGTTGGCCTCGTGAGCGGTGTCGATGAGGGCCGGATCCTGCTGCACCGACGACTCCATATCGTTGAGGCTTACACTGGTACGGCGTTTCCTTTTTTTCAGGAAGTTGAGAGTCAAATTCACCGCGATCTGGTAGATCCAGGTGTAAAATGCCGAGTTACCCTTAAATTTTCCTAGGGATTGATAGGCGCGGGCGAAAATTTCCTGCAAAAGGTCGTGGGTGTCCTCCTTGTGGGACGTCATATTGTAAACTAGGCCGTAAAGTTTGTCGCCGTATTTGAGGATGAGGGCATCGAAAGCTCGCGTGTCCCCTTGCTGGGCGCGCGTAACGAGTTCCTGGTCGGGGTCAGGCGGACGGGACTGACGAAACATTTGGATGGATTTGGTGAGCAGCATTTGCAGATTACATGCGGGATATCAGATGTAAAGAAATGCGAAGCAATGCGTTCAATCTTTTTTGCATCCACGGTGGCGGCGTTCAGCGGGGCGGGATGTTTGAGCAAGTATGGGGGTTGCGGCACGGCAGGATATCGTTCAGACTGCCTACCTATGTGGCTCACGGTGCGCGAATTTGAAGATATCCGATACGAAACAACGGACGAGGGTAAGATTGCCAAAATCACCATCAATCGACCAGAAGTCCGCAACGCCTTCCGACCGCAGACGGTGAAGGAAATGCTCGTCGCCTTCGACCTCGCCCACGAGGATCCCAAGATCGGCGCCATCATCCTCACCGGCGCGGGCGATCTCGCGTTCTGCTCGGGCGGCGACCAAAAAGTCCGTGGCCACGCAGGGTACATCGGCGAGGACGGCGTGCCCCGGCTTAACGTGCTGGATTTACAGAAAAAAATCCGCTCGCTGCCCAAGCCGGTCGTCGCGATGGTCGCCGGTTACGCCATCGGTGGCGGCCACGTGCTCCACATCGTCTGCGATCTCACCATCGCGGCGGACAACGCCCGCTTCGGCCAGACCGGACCCAAGGTCGGCTCGTTTGATGGCGGGCTCGGTTCGAGTTACCTTGCTCGCATCGTCGGTCAGAAAAAGGCCCGGGAAATCTGGTACCTCTGTCGTCAATACGATGCGCAACAAGCGCTCGACATGGGTCTAGTGAACACCGTGGTCCCCCTCGCCGATCTTGAAAAAGAAACGCTCCAGTGGTGCCGTGAAATGCTCGCCCACTCGCCGCTCGCGCTGCGTTGTTTGAAGTCCGCCCTCAATGCGGATTGCGACGGCCAGATGGGCCTGCTTGACCTCGCGGGTAACGCCACCCTTCTCTACTACATGAGCGAGGAAGGCCGCGAAGGAAAACAAGCGTTCCTCGAAAAACGCCAGCCCGATTTCTCGAAATTTCCACGCGTGCCGTGAGGAAAGATTTTAGATAGAAGGTAGGGTCGCGATACCGAGGCCGCCAGTGAAAGCGCTTCAAGAGCAGCGCCCATCTTGGGCATGGACGACGAGTGTGGAAAAGAGACTTGGCAACAGGCTGCCTGGCATAAAAACAGTTAGATTAATTTCTAATTCCGCTTCAAGCGCATCAAGATTTGTAACACATACCAGAAGAGCAGGGCGATGCTGGCAAAAAGTGATAGAGCTGCCGCGACGTATTGATCGGGATCATAACGGTGGAGCAAGTTGCTCGTGTTGTAGAGAATCGCGCCGGATGCGAAGACGACCATCGCACCAGAAAACCAAAGGCCAAGACTGATCGGGAAAATGAATGAGGCGAAAATAAGCCCTAACATCACGAAGCTACCTATCTTAAGAATGCCGCCGAGAAAGCTGAAATCCTTCTTGGTGGTTAGAGCGATGGCGGAGATGCCAAGCACCATGGCGCCCGTGATCAGGCCGGCTTGGATGAGCAGTGAGGCGTCCCCAGTCATGGAGACGGTGAGGGTGATCAGCGGCAGAAAAATCACGGCTTCGGCAGCGGTGTAAAGTCCTAGTCCAGCGTACTGCATCGTTTTGGATGATCCGTTCGTGGCCCATCGCTCCGCGAGCCAGGAAATGGCCATGAATCCACCCAGCACGATGAGCCATGAGTACCGACTGGTTTCGAGGACGGTTAGAGCGTGTTTTCCCCAGCCGAGGCTGATGAAAAACCACTCGAGTGTGATAAACAATGCGATGGCACCGGCGAGGTGGCCGTAGGTCTTGCGGATGAATTCCGCTCTCACCGCTTCCGGGGAGTCTGATACGGTGCTGACGACGTAGGGATTGGTGTAGGAACTCATTTTTTAAATACTTGGAAACCTTAGCAAGCCAAGACCCTCTCGTGCAATCGCTAAAAGTGGATCGTTCGCTGAGGCGTACGGAGGCGGCGTGCGGATACGGACGGATAATGAGTATCGCCAAGGCAGGAATTTCTGCGCATCATTTCAACGTGCACCCTACGGAAGCTATTGTGATCCGTCTAACCCGCCTCACGGAAACCAGCTTGATCGTCCACTGGTTCACCGAGGGCCATGGATTGGTGAAAACCGTGGCGAAGGGTGCCCGCCGGACGAAGAGCCCATTCGCAGGCCAGCTGGATTTATTTTTTGGTGGAGAAATCACGTTTGGCCGAGCCCGCCAAGGTGACTTGCATGCCTTGCGAGAGGTCTCGATACGTCATTGGCGCGAGGGACTGCGTCTCCATTATCACTCGACCTTGCTGGCGGCCTATTGTTGTCAGTTGATGGAATCCGCGGTCGAGCCCGAGCATCCGGATCTCGGGTTGTACGATCTACTCAAGCGCGCACTCGACCACCTCAGTTCTAGCCCGCCAAGTTTGCGCGCGATGCGCCATTTCGAGACGGAGCTCGCCCGCCAGTTGGGAGTTCATCACCACCAATACCAAGCGGAGACGTCCTTGCGCGATGCGCTGGGTCATTTGCCGGCGTCCCGCGCGGAGTTGGTCGAGAGACTTGGTGCGGCGAGTGGATTCGACTCGCTTTCCTCAAAATTGTGCGAATAGTAGCTAAATATTTAAAACCATGGATTCTCCAACAGCTACCTTTATCGGCATTCTTCAAGAGCGCGTTGAGTTTTTGCGCGCGGCTGGCAACCTAAACGAAGCCTTACACGCGGCCGCTGCGGCGGTGGAGAAGGCACAACAAACACTCGGCTCAGATCTCGATAACATCGATGCCTTCGCCTCGTCTCTCGAAATCCGCGGTGACGTCTACCGCCAACTGGGGAAACTCGAGCTCGCGCGTGACGACTACCGCCAAGCCATCGATCAGTTGCAGGGGCGTCCGGATCGCTTCGGCCAAGTGGGAAGACTTCATGCAGGGCTTGGGGCGGCTTACGATGGGCTGAATCTTGAAGATCTTGCTGTCCGGCATTGGGAGAAGGCCAACGAGTGCTTCGAACAAGCCGACCCACCACTGCTGTTAGACATTGCCGCGTTGGCGAACAACTTGGGATTTATTGCCAAGAGAAATGGTAATTTAGAAAAATCTGAGACTCACTTCCTCAGGGCACTCGAGATTGTTCACTCGGAATATGGTCAAGAGCACGAGCAAACGGCGACGATTTCTAGCAACCTTGGCGCACTCTATCAAGCGGCAGGATTTTTAGAACAGGCGCGAGAAATGCACATGATCGCGCTGGAGACTCGCCGCAGCATCCTTGGTGAGGAACACCCCGACACGGCGCAGTCGCATAACAACCTCGCCTTGGCTCTGCTCAAGACCGGTGACCGGTCCTGGGCTCGTCGGCATTTGGAAAAAGCCCTCACCGGCTACGAGTCGCTCGGCGAGGAATACTCTGCGGACCTCGAAGCTGTGGCGGCGAACTACTGCGATTTTCTCCGTGAAGAAGGAGATGGTCAACTGGCTGATGTCATCGCAGGGCGCGTTCGCAAGGCTCTGGGAAAGATGGGCTCGGAGGCAACTCCGGTTTGAAATAACGGATGACTATGTGTTCTAGTTTCACTCGACCTGCGCGACCGCAAGTGCAGCGATGCCTTCTTTCCTGCCGATGAATCCCATGGTTTCATTGGTCGTCGCCTTGATCCCCACCCGTTCTAACGGGATGTCGAGCGCGGCACCGATCTTCTCACGCATGGCGTCTCGATAAGGCAATATCTTGGGCGCTTCCGCAATGAGCGTGGAATCAACATTAATGATTCGCAACCCAGCAGCGGCAACAAGATCTCTACATTTTTCGAGAATTCGTAGCGAACAGATGTCCTTGCAGGCAGGATCTCCGGGTGGAAAGAAGTGACCAATGTCTGGCTGCCCCATTGCACCTAACACCGCATCCGCAATAGCATGACAAAGAACGTCCGCATCCGAATGCCCGGCGAGACCGTGGGTGTGTGGCACGGTCACCCCGCCGAGGATGAGAGGGCGGTTTTCCGAAAATGGATGAACGTCGTAGCCGATGCCAGTCATGATGAAACAATTAGATCGTTAGAGAATTTCATGAATGGGAATCTTGCCATTGCTTGCAACGATCGAATAAGCATCGTCATAACCATTCACCGGCGTGAGTTCGACATTTCCTCCGGCCGTTTCCAAGAGAAGCTGGCCCGCGGCGATGTCCCAGAGAGATACACGCGCTTCGATGTATCCGTCGAATCGGCCACAGGCGATGTAGGCCATACCAAGTGCGGCGGAACCCATCATGCGGATTTTGCGAGCCTGGAGTGATGCACGTTGGAAGCGGTCCATGCCGGCACGAAGTGCGGCGTCATCCTTGCCACAACCCACGTAAAGAATGGACTCGGCGAGAACGGTGCGCTTGCTAGTAGCAATGACCTTACCATTGAGATGAGCCGGAGCACCTTTTTCAACCGTCCAAGTTTCTCCCATCATCGGATCATGGATGACACCGACGACGATTTCGCCGTGGACGCGGAGAGCGATGGAGACGCAGAAGTGAGGGATGCTGTAGTAGTAGTTCACCGTGCCATCGATGGGGTCGACGATCCATTGGCGGGAAGATTCTTGGTTGCCTGCGATTCCTTCTTCGCCGTAGAGCGCATCACCCTCACGAGCTCCTAACAATATTTTTGTGATCAGCTCCTGTGACTCCTTGTCGAGCGCGAGCTTGATGTCGTGTTGGCAACTTTCATCGACTACGGCTTCACTGCCGAAGTGTTTGCGGAGAAGTTTTCCCGCTTCAAGAGCGGCGTGCGTGGCGAGTTCGAGATCAGTCATGGATTGGTTAGAAGTGGAAACGTTTAGAGATCCGCGGCGGTGAGTGCGAGAATGGCATCGACAAGTTGAAGGGAAAGCGCGTGCTTGGAAGCTTTAGGAAGAGACTCGATACGGTCGCGGTAGACGAGTAAAACTTGATTCTCGTCGGAGTCGAATCCGATGCCCGCCTGTGAGACATCGTTCGCGATGATGAGGTCGCAGTGTTTGTGGGCAAGCTTTTCGCGGGCATTCGCCTCGAGGTTTTCCGTTTCTGCCGCGAAGCCGACGAGTGTGCCAGTGAAACCGAAACCGTGGCGTGCTGAGCCTAGAATGTCGGCAGTGCGTATCAACTCAAGGGTCAGTCTGTCGCCGGATTTCTTTATTT
>VFJU01000296.1 GCA_009885905.1 Verrucomicrobiota bacterium | reverse complement strand
GATGTCATCCCGCCGCCGTCCTCGTCTCCGGGGATGCCATGAAGATTGTCCTGATAGAATGTTTCTAACAACGTGCGGAGGATCTTCTGGGATTTCCACGGCGCACCGACATGGATGTAGAGATAGGGCGTGCTGAAGCTAGGCTCGTTGGCCATGACGAACTGGCCGACGAGTCCGGTGGAGTCCGGGAACTTGGCCCAAAATTCATACTTCGGGCGAGAGATCTCAGTGGTGAAAAGTTCGTCGAGTTTCTGCTCGGCGGCCTTGGGCCCACCCATCAGACCGATGAGGCCTTGGAAGTCGTGGAGCACGTCCCAGTTGTAAGTGTAAGCGTTGTTTTCGGCGAAATAGGCGCGGCCGCCCTGACCACCGCTCCACTCGGGATCGAAGCCCTTGATCCAGTTGCCGTCCTTGTCCTTGGGCCAGACGAAGCCTTTTTCCACGTTGTAAACATTCTTGTAAAAAGCGGCGCGCTTGAGGAAGTGGTTAGCGTCATCGGGCTTTTTGAGAGCCTTGGCCAACTGAGCGATGCACCAGTCATCATAGGCGTTGCCGAGGGTGACGGCGACGGCTTGGCGGTTCTCAAATTCGTGGACGAGCGGCTCGGTTTCCTTTTCGCCCTCGGCGAGTGACGGGAAATAGCCCTTGGCGCTGTAAAAATCATCGAGCGCGCATTTCGGGCCGTTGCGCCACGGCAACAAGGTGGCTTCGAGCGAGTTTTTCCGCAAGCCGTCATAGGCTTTGGGCAGGTCAAAATTGCGCACACCTTTGAACCATGCATCAGCGAACCATGCCGCGGCGTGGTTGCCATTCATGCAAGGGTTGTCGCCCCAGAGGATCGAAAACGAGGGCATCCAACCGCTTTGCTCATACATGCGGACGTATGACTGAAGTTGATCCGCCTGCATTTTCGGATCGAGGATCAGGTGAAGGGGCTGGAGCGCACGGAAGTTGTCCCAGATCCAGTTGTCGATGTAGAACGCGCGCTCGTCCTTGTGAACCTGATGGTCGTAGGCACTATAGTAATGGCCGTCTTCGGTGATGTTCACCATGCGCTCGTAGGACCGATAGAGCGAGGTATAGAAGACGCGCTTCTGTGCCTCCGTCCCGCCTTGGACGGCGACTTGTCCGAGCACTTTGTTCCAACGCGCCTTGCCGGCGATTTTCACTGCATCGAAATTCCACTGCGGAATTTCCTTGGTTAGATTCTTCTTCGCCTGCTCGACACTGATGAAGGATAGACCGTAGCGGAAGCCGATGGTTCCCGCATTTGCAGTGGCCTTGAGCTTCATCATTTCACCGGGAGTGACCACAGTTTCTAACGGCTGGCTGAACTCGCCGTAAATGAAGGCCTTCATGCCTTTGAAGCTCTCCTCGCCGGAGACCGCGGTCGGTCCCTCGACCTTGAGCGCGCCGGGCAGGATGTTTTTTAGATGCAGCGTGGCCTTGCCGTTCGGAAAGGTGAATCGGAAATAGCCGGCGCGTTCGGCGGTGGTAAACTCAGTGCGTATCCCGGAATCAGTGAACAGAGTCGAGTAGTAATAAGGCGTGGTGATTTCCTGATCCCACACCTGCGGACCACCGGTTTCACCAGGCATCAGGGAAAACAACTCGCCGAGGCGGTGGGAAATGATCGACAGCGGGAATGAGCTGATCTTGAGGTCGAGCTGGTCTTTACGCATCGGATAGACGCGGATCATGCTGTTAGGCATGTGGACGAGCGGTCGGGTGGGCACCAGCATCAGGCCTACGCCGCCGATCGTGGGATCGACGTGTTCGACTTGGGCGTGAAGAGGCGCAACGAAAAGCGGGAGCGTGGTGGCGGCGAATTTGAGAAAGATAAAAGAAAAGTATTTCATGATAGATGGCTCTCGATCGAAGGCCGCACTACTGGGGACCTAGTTTCTGCAGCGCGAAGGCGTAGGCCCCGATGGCCACGGCCTCGCTGGTGCCGAGGCGGGACATACCGACACCCACGCGCTGCAGCGGATCATAGTCGAGGCTGCGTCCGCTGCCGGGGACTTTGATGGTGCGGTTATCCCCCTTGAGGAAAATTTCTAACTGGTCAGGGTCTTCGAGATTGAAGGCGGTGGAGGCGAGTCGGCGAAATTGTTTGCCATCGGGCCCCGTGTAGGTGCTGTTGAGTTCATCGACGAGCGCCGGAAGGAAGATGGGCCAGGCACCGGAAACACCGCCACCGATCACCGCCAAACCGTCGATGAGGGTGAGCGCGCTACCGAGGGCGTCACCCGCGGATTCGCCGAGGCGGCGGAAGGCCTCCTGAGCCGCGGTTAGATTTCCCGAGTGCTTGCCGTTGGCGATTTCAAACAGCTCCTTCGGCTCCGGAACTTCGTCGAATGGTATGCCGGTGAGTTCCGAATAGACCCGCCGCACGGCGCGGATGCAGGCACCTTCCTCGGCATTCATCGTAGGATGCAACTTGTTGCGCAGCAGCCAGACTTCGCCCGCCATCGAGTTGTCGCCGACGAAGAGGTTGCCATCGCGAACGATCCCACCACCGAAGCCGGTGCCGAGCGTGACACCGAAGAGGTTCTTGTAACGCTTCGAACTTCCGGCTTTTTCTAACAGGCCATTTACGTGCGGCAGCAGTCCGCTGATGGCCTCGCCATAGACGAAGAGGTCGCCGTCGTTGTTGATGAAGACGGGGATGTCGAATTGGTCCTCAAGCATGGGTCCGAGGGCCACGCCACCGCGGAAGCCGGGAAGGTTACCGAGGTCGCCGATGATGCCGTTAGGGTAGTCGGCCGGACCGGGAAACGCGAAGCTAATGGCGGACGGCGGCTCCGGGCAAAGGGCTTTCACCCGGGTGAAACCTTCCACGATGTTGGCGAGACACTTCGTTAGATCATCGCCGTTAGATGGAAGAGAGACCGTCTCGGTGACGGGCTTTCCACCACGCATCGCGGCGAAACGAAGGTTTGTGCCGCCCGCATCGAGCGTCATCACGATTCGGGATTCGGTGGCGAGATCCATGAAATTTGAAATGAATGGCTGATCCGGACTCACCGCGCAACCCATCAGTGGCCCGCGCCGGCGGACTTCACGGAATCGCCCGTTAGATCATCCGCCCGGGCCCCATAAAAGCCGAAGTAAACGAGATAGGCGTAACCGACCAAGACGATGGCAAGCGAGGTCCGCACGCCGAAGGCATCCATCAAAGCACCTTGAATGAGTGGCATGATCGCACCGCCCACAATCATCATGACTAACAGGGAACTGCCTTGGCTGGTGTCCTTACCTAGTCCGCGGATCGAAAGGCTGAAAATGTTAGACCACATGATCGAGTTGAACAGACCGATGCCGATGATCGACCAGAGAGCGAATTCACCCTTCGATCCCATCGAGAATGCGGTGAGAGCCATCGCAACCAAGGCGAACAGACCCACCATTTTCCCGGGACTGGAGCGACCGAGAACGAAGAAAGCAAAGCTCATCACCACCATGCCGACGTAGGGAAGGATCGTCATCGGGTCAATGTAGTGACCGTGCGTGAGGCTTTCTTTGAAAGTGGCGTTAGCAAAAATCACAAGCGTCGCGCCGATGGCGGCCAAGGCCATAAACCAATATTTCCGAGCTTGCTGCATGTTGCTGAGAGAAATCGCGCCCATCAGTCGGCCGATCATCGTGCCGCCCCAGTAGAACGAGAGGAATTTCGCGGAAGTTTCCTCCGGCATTCCCATCACGCTGGGGTCCTGGAGGTAGTTGATGAGGATACTGCCGACGGTCACCTCACTGCCAACGTAGAAGAAGATAGCAATCCAACCCCAGACGAAGTGCTTGTGGCGGAAGACTTTAACACCGGCCTCGACCTTGCCTTCCTGGCGGAAGTTTGGCAGCGAGATCATTTTGAAAATAACAGCAAGCAGGATGAAAGCGATACCGAGGCCGACGTAGGGAACTTTTACCGCATCCACGCCTCCAGCGCTGGTGTAGAGATTCTTCGAGCCGAAAAGCAAGACCCCGCCGATGAGCGGGGTGATCACGTAGCCCAGCGAATTGAGGCCTTGCGATAAATTCAGACGAGACGGCGCGGTCTCCTCAGGCCCGAGAATGGTGACGTAGGGATTGGCCGCGATCTGGATGATGGTGATGCCCGAGCCGAGCACGATCAGCGCGCCAAGGAACAAGGCATACTGCTTGGTTTCCGCCGCTGGATAGAAGAGCAGACAGCCGATGCCCGCGATGACAAGACCCAGCACGAGACCATTTTTATAGCCGATCTTGTTGATCGGGTCGCCCTTGGCTGCGGAGATCAAGAAATACACCAGCGAGACTAGAAAGTAGGCACCGAAAAACGCAAACTGGACCAAGTTTGCCTGAAACTGGGTCAGGCTGAAGTCCGCCTTGAACTTGGGGATCAAGAGGTCGTTCATGCAGGAAATAAAGCCCCACATGAAGAACAGGGCGGTGACTGTCATGAAAGCGAAGCGAGTGTCAGTGCGGGCGGTTGTTTTGGTCATCGGGTTGTTTTGGTATAGCGAGAACAGACTATTTCTGAGAACTTACAAATCATTATCTGCCCCAGACTTTCATGGGCCCGGGGGAAAAATCGCCTCGGTGGTTTTGGATTTTTGAGGGCAG
>VFJU01000014.1 GCA_009885905.1 Verrucomicrobiota bacterium | reverse complement strand
TTGCCATTTCAAAACAAGCGTTGCTGGTTTCTGCGGCAGCGGTGAATGACCATCTTGGTGTGACTCGTTCATCCTCTTGGGGACTCGTGTTGCCACTTTATCACGTCGGAGGATTCGGCGTGTTAGCGCGCGCCTACGAGGCGGGTTCTCAAATCCACGAGTTTGGCATACGCTGGGTTCCCCATCTTTTTTGTGAGTGGATTGAAACTAACAAAATTTCTCATACATCGCTTGTGCCAACGCAAGTGTACGATCTCGTCAAAGAGAATTTGAAGGCTCCGGATGAGCTGCGAGCCATTGTCGTCGGAGGTGGGCACTTAGATCCAATTTTAGGACAAGCGGCACGTGACCTTGGATGGCCTGTTCTCGCCAGTTATGGCATGACCGAGGCCTCTTCACAGATCGCAACCCAAGGGCTTGATTCGCTTCAGCGGCCATATCAATCAGAGCGCATTCCTATCCTGCCGATTTGGGATGTGAAGGCCTCCGAGGATGACCTACTCAGCATTTCAGGTGCGGCACTTTTTTCGGGGTATGTCAGTGGTGAAATTTTCACCCCGCTTGGAAGTCTTTGGTTCCAAACTTCAGATCGTGTGTCTCTTGTGAATCGCGAAATTAAATTGTTAGGTCGTGCTGATTCACAGGTGAAAATCTTCGGCGAACTCGTCGACCTCGAGGCGATTGAGCAGGAGTTGGTTCAACTATCGCAGGGCGATTTTATGGCGAATCATTTCGCAGTAGTTGCCATTCCGGACGAGCGTGCAGGAAGTTTGCTTGTGCCAGTTTTTGAATCTCATGTCCGTCGTGATAACGTCAAATCTGTGTTGCTTTCTTATGAGAAAAAAGCATTTGGATTTCAAAGATTACAGCCTGCTGTCTTTGTTGAAAAGCTACCTAGAGGCGTTCTGGGTAAACTGCGCCGAGACGAACTGGTGACGATTTGCAGAGCTGGTATTATTCGGCTTCCGTGAGTGATTCTTCACCCGCAGGGAGTTCGATTTTTTTTCGCTCACGAGCTTCGCGGAAGAAACTTTGAATCATAAAAAGACATTCTTCGCCGAGGATGCCGGCGGTGACATCACATCGGTGATTGAGAGGAGGGTTCGATTCTAACAAATTAATCCATCCACCTGCGGCACCGGCTTTTGGATCTGGGCAACCGAAGACCACACGCTCTGGGCGGCAATGAACGATGGCGCCTGCGCACATGGGGCACGGTTCTTTGGTGACGTAGAGCGTGCATTTCTCGAGCCGCCAATCACCAAGGGTTTCTTGTGCGGCGGTTAGTGCCAACATTTCGGCGTGCGCGGTGGCATCTTTAAGAATTTCTACCTGATTCCATGCTCGAGAAATAATCTTCCCCTCCCGCACAACGACGGCTCCCACAGGAACCTCGCCGGCCGCATAAGCCTTGCGGGCTTCGCGCAATGCTTGGCCCATAAAATAAACGTCGCTGTGTAAATCGATGATTGGCCCTTCTTCTTCCACGACCGAGGGGTAACCCATCCCGCCCATACACGCACGCTGTTTCGTCTGAGGAAGAAATTTTTCCGTGTTTCGTCGCCAGATTCGTGTTTCTTATCAAACCCGTGATCCCTAAAACTTTCCGCGACCGTGTCATTGCGCCATCATTGTTGGCAGCAGATTTTTCCTGCATCGAAGAAGAGGTTAGTCGGGCAATTCATTCTGGTGCGGATTGGATGCATCTCGATGTGATGGACGGCCATTTCGTCGACAACATTTCTTTTGGTCCTGCCGTCGTTCAAACGGTTCATGAGTCGAATGACATTTACCTTGATGTTCACTTGATGATCTCGCGTCCGGATCATTATTTGCAGCGCTTCATTGCCGCTGGATCTGACATGATCTCGGTGCATATCGAAGCGCAGCACGATGTGGCGGAGACTCTGCGGAGAATCCGTGAAGGCGGTTGTGAGGCGGGCCTCGCGCTCAATCCCGGTACCCCATTAAGTGCCGTTGAGCCGTATTTGGATCAAATCGATCTTTTGCTTTGCATGACAGTGGTTCCAGGCTTCGGCGGACAAGCTTTTATGCCGGAAGTGTTAGAAAAAATTACTGCTGCCAAATTACTACGAGACTCGAAAGGTTTGTCCTTTCATATTGAAGTGGACGGAGGCATCGACGTAGCGAGTGCCGCTCGCTGTTACACCGCTGGTGCGAATGTAATGGTCGCTGGCTCTTCTACCTTCCGCGCTCCGGACATGGCGGTCGCCATTGCTGAAATTCGCAACGCTTGATGCCAAGTTTTGATGTCAGATGTTTGGAGAAACTAACCGAATTCCGTTAGTCTCGATAATGATTTGGCGTTTTTTCCAAAGCGCTCCAGTTGCTTGTTTAAACGTTCGCTTGCTGACGCCGAGTTCGGCATTGATTTCTTCCGCTGGGCTGTGATCTCCAAGAGACCAGAATCCGCCTCGGGCGTTGAGTTCTGCTAGGATTTGACCCTCAAGTCCCTCGACCTTGGCGCGTCCCGCTGCGTGCAGGCTGAGGCCGATTTTTCCATCAGGTCGTAGGGCGGTGATGAAGCCTCTGAGCGTCTCGCCGGGCCGCAGTTCTTGGAACACGTCGTTGGCAAAAATCAAACCGCTGTGGGTGCCATCGATGATCGCTTTGTATCCGAGATCGGTTTTCCCGAAAATGATTAGATCGACTTCTTGTTCGAGATGGAAGTTATGCGGCGTCTGGTCCATGTGCCGCGCGATGCGAGTGGTGGCGATGAGGCGTCCGCTTTGAGGATCGATGAGTACGAAGACGATATAGTGCTTACCGATTTCCATGCGGATTTTTTGCTCGCGGAATGGGACGAGCAGATCCTTGGGCAAGCCCCAGTCGAGGAAGGCGCCGACGCCGGTGATGTCGACGCATTTTAGGCGGGCAAATTGCCCTGGCATTGCTTTAGGAGCCTTGAGCGTTGCGACTTGGCGATCCTCGGAGTCGAGGTAGAGAAAGACGTCGACTGATTCGCCAATGCCCCATTTTGTCGGCATTTCGCGACGCGGCAGCAGAATTTCTCCGAGATCGCCACCATCGAGGAAGAGTCCGAAGGTTTTTTCGTGGAGGATTTGGAGAGAAGCGCGTGAGCCGATCGCAGACATGCCGTGACGATGGGCGGGGCCGGGCGGTGAGTCGATGGTGATCTGTCCGGGGTTGGTAGAATCGCCACTTGTCGGTGGAGCAGCGGCACGACATTCTCCAGCCATGGAGAGTCACGAGTGGTTTCAAGATACCGACGATGGGAAAATTTTCTATCGAGCGAATTACATGGGCACGCGGTGGACGATCATGACCACCACGCAAAAACGCAACCCCACATGGACCGACATGAAGCCGCCGCCGGAGGCGATTTGGCGGGAGTTGCGCGACGTGGTTTGGAAAAAATACCAACGAAAACGTTGCCCGTGGGAGCGGGTTGCGGACTTGGATAAACTACTCGGCGACGAGCCGCTACCGAAGCCGGGTGCCTGACACCGAGGAGATTTTGAACAAATCGTTCTGCAGACCCAGATGAGTTCAAATTTACGGGTTTCGGAGCGTTTTCAGGATTGCCGAATAGTTTGGATTTGTTTAATTTTTCTCGAAGAGGTGTCGCGGAATTATTTGCGGCATCTGCGCCAGTTTTTTCACTCGTCAGATCTTGCCCAAATCATTGAAAATTCTCATCGCTTGTGGTGGCACAGGCGGTCACTTGTTTCCCGGAATCGCGGTGGGGGAGGCTTTACGAGCGCGTGGTCACGAGGTGCTTCTGCTGATTTCGGAAAAAAAAGTGGATTCCGAGGCATCGGCGAAATATCGCCACCTTCATTTCAAAACCATGCCTGCCGTGGCCAAGCCTCGGATTTTGTCGCCGCACATGCTGCCGTTTTTATGGCGACTTTGGAACTCGGTGGCCCAATGCAAAAAAGTCATCGGAGAGTTTCAAGCGGATGCAGTTCTCGGCATGGGTGGTTTCACCTCATTGCCGCCGGTCTATGCCGGGCACAAGTTAGGGATTAAAACTTTTATTCATGAATCGAACGCCCGCCCTGGACGAGCGAACGTGCTAACCAGTCGCTTCTGCACTCGAGTGTTTCTCGGTATGAATGCTGCGAAGGTGTTTTTTTCCAAGCGAGAAACGACTACCACCGGAACTCCGGTTCGATCGGAAATGATCGATTTGCCAAATCGTGAGGTAGCGGCAAAACTTTTCGGGCTTGATGCCAAACGTCTAACCATTGTGGTGACCGGTGGCAGTCAAGGTGCTCAACGCCTGAACGAACTCAGCGCGCAAGCTGCAGCGCTTTTACCATCAGAAACACAAGTGCTACACATCGCCGGGGCGAGAGATTTCACGCGAGTTTCCGAAATCACTAAAGGGCGTGCTGGATACAAGGTGCTCGGGTTTTGCGATCAAATGCCAGCGGTGTACGCCATCGCAGATTTGGTAATCACGCGGTCGGGGGCTTCTAGTCTAACGGAAATATCTATTGCGGGCCATCCCTCAATTTTAGTGCCCTATCCATACGCGGCGGACGACCATCAGACGCGAAATGCCGAAGTTTTCGAATCTGCGGGTGCAGCGAAACTTGCCCACGAATGCGAGCTCGATGCGGCAAAGCTCGCTTCACTGGCGAATTTCATCTTACACGACCTTTTCACACACAAGCAGATGGCAAAGGCGTCGCGTGCACTTGCCGTCCCGGACGCTGCGGACCAAGTTTGCGCCGCCATCGAAGCCACATTCTCTCCCACATGATCGAACTCAGCCAACGCCTAACAGACCGGAGCGCACCGCTCCATATCCATCTCATCGGCGTGGCCGGATCTGGCATGAGCGGTCTCGCATTGCTGCTTCTCGGCATGGGTCATCACGTCAGCGGATCGGATAAAGTCACCACCGCGGAAACCGAGCGGATGCAGGGGGTGGGGCTAAATTTTTCCTCGCCGCATTCCGCTGCCGCCGTGAAGAAAGCCGACATCGTTGTCTATTCATCCGCGATCAAACCGACGAACCCAGCATATGCCGCGGCGAAGAAGGCGAAAACTCTGCTGCTCCGTCGGGCTGAATGTCTAGCAGCAATCTTACACACTAAGAAGGGCATCGTCATTTCTGGAACTCACGGAAAAACGACAACCTCAGCAATGGTCGCACATGTACTACGAGAGGCCGGTCAAAAACCCAGTCATTACGTCGGCGCGGAAATTCCTATTCTTGGTGCTAATGCAAAGTGGTCAGAACACGGTGAGCACATGGTCGCCGAGGGGGATGAGAGCGACGGGACGCTTAGCCTCTATCAGCCGGAGCATGCGGTGATTTTGAACATCGAAGCGGAGCATCTCGATTTCTACCGCGACTTGGATCATATCAAAGAAGTTTTCACCAAGCTCGCCGATCAAACGCGTGGCAAGTTGGTTTATTGTGCGGAGGATGTCGTCGCAAGTGAAGTTTGCGCCGGTCGTGATCGTGCGATTTCCTACGGCTGGGAGGACGCGGATTTCACAGCGATCGATCTTCGCGATCTCAAAGGCTCCTCAGCTTTCACAGTGAAAAAAAATGATGAGGTGTTAGGTGATGTTGAGCTTGGGATTCCAGGAAATCACAACGTACTCAACGCTTTGGCCGCCATCGCTCTCGCCGACAGTTGCGGTGCAGAATTTGCGCTTGTCGCCCGAGCACTGGCCACCTTCGCAGGAGCGAAACGCCGTTTCGAAACCAAGTATCTATCAGCGAACTATCGCATCATCGACGACTATGGTCACCATCCCACTGAGCTCGCGGCGACGCTCCAAACGGCTCGTTCGTTGAAGTCGAAACGGTTGATTGTCTTTTTTCAACCTCATCGGTACACTCGCACTAAGGCTCTATCAGATGATTTCGGTAAAGTCCTGCAAGCGGCAGACATGGTGTTTATTACGGATGTTTACGCCGCCTCGGAAAAACCGATTAAAGGTATTTCTGGTCAAACACTCGTTGATGCGATGAAAGCGCACGGCGATATCCCAGCAGTCTATTTACCAGACCTTGCCACAGCTCACCATGCCCTCGGCCACGCACTCCAACCCGGTGATTTACTCGTCACTCTGGGTGCAGGAAATGTTCACGAAGCGGGCACGCGTTTAGCCGCAGACCTTAAGATACTGGAAGAAATGCGCGGGCTTATGCCTCCGGGTGAAATTGATGGAAAACTCTACGAGCCGATGAGTCGTCACACAACCTTGCTCGTCGGTGGACCTGCGCAGTACTGGATGGAGCCTCACGGATTTTATGGCTTTGCCTTTCTTGTCGACTATTGCCGCGAGCGTGGCATTCCAGTGCGTGTGGTCGGCCGAGGATCTAACTTGTTAGTTCGTGACGGGGGGATTCGTGGAGCGGTCATTCATCCAACGGGTGGTGTTTTTTCGGAAGTCACAGTTGATGGTCGTGGGCATGTCACCGCCGGCGCTGGCGTTCGGCTTAAGAAACTTGCCAGTGCGGCGGGCAGCAGTGGCATCGGTGGTTTCGAGTGGATGGAAGGAATTCCTGGCAATGTCGGCGGTGCTCTGCGGATGAATGCTGGGGCGATGGGCATTGATACGTTTGACCAAGTGGTTCGTGTGACTTTTCTCGATGAAGATGGGGTGATTCGGACTCGAGAACGGGAAGAAATTGTTGCTCAATACCGCAATGTCGCCGAATTGCGGCGGAACTTTGCGCTTCAAGCGGTTTTTAAAGGGAAATCAGACACGGCGGTGAATATCAAGGAACGCTGGGATGCCTCGCGTGAAAAACGCAAGATCTCGCAACCGATCGCGGCATCAGCGGGCTGCACTTTTAGAAATCCTGAGGAAGTTCCAGCGGGACGCGTCATCGATTCACTCGGGCTCAAGGGCACCACTTTTGGTCATGCGGCTGTTTCGGAAGTTCATGGTAATTTCATCGTCAACCAAGGTGGAGCTTCAGCCTCAGAACTTCTAACACTCATTGATTTCATTCAAACAAAAGCTCGAGACGAGCGGCAAGTCGAGCTTGAGACGGAAATCAAAATTCTTGGCGATGACGAGCCATCATTTTAAATTTATCGATCAAAAAAATGTTAATCGGGAAAAAAATTGCAGTGCTGATGGGTGGCCCGGGTTCGGAGCGAGATGTCTCTCTCGCTTCTGGAAATGCTGTGCTCAAGGCATTGTTAGGACTTGGTTTAGATGCGGTCGCGGTTGATGTTACTAGCTTTGAAATCAAACTGCCGCCCGGCACGGATCTCGCCTTCAACGTGATTCACGGAACGTTCGGTGAGGATGGGCGACTGCAGGAAATTCTTGAGGAAATGAAAATTCCTTATACCGGTGCCGGAGTTAAAAGCAGCCGTGTCGCGTTTGATAAAAATTTGGCGAAGGCCGCCTTCATCGCTCACGGCGTGCCGACACCTCAGGCAGAAATTATCGACGTCTCTGCTGGTGCACGCTTGCCATCGTTCTTGGCGCCTTTCGTCGTCAAGCCACCACGCGAGGGTTCCAGCGTAGGGGTGCACATCGTTCGTGACCAAGCCTCAGCTGCAGCTGCGATGGTGGATGCGGCGAAGTATGGGAATGACATTCTTGTTGAAGAATTCATCGAGGGCAAAGAGCTGACCGTTGGAGTTCTCGATAGTCTAACTCTTCCTATCGTTCAGATTACCCCGCCCAATGGGGTTTATGATATGGCGAGTAAGTATCCGTGGCTCAGTGGCGCGCAGGGCAGTGTCTACACCTGTCCAGCTGACCTAGACTTGGAGACAACCATGATGGTGCAAGCTGCCGCGCTTGCAGCGCACCGTGCACTGGGTGTAGAAATTTATTCACGTGTGGATGTCTTGCTGGATTCGCAGAACCGACCGTTCGTCCTGGAAGCTAACACGATTCCAGGCATGACGGAGACCAGCCTATTGCCCAAGGCCGCCGCTGCTATCGGAATTTCTTTTCCTGAGTTATGTAAAACTATCGCTGAGATATCACTGAAACTTCGATCCTGATATGTTCAACCGTCAAATTAGTAAGACCCGTCGCCACTCACGCTCTAAAGTGTTAGAAGTTCGAGTTCTATCTCCTCGGATTGCTTGGCTTGGCTTTCTTAAATGTATGGGCCGCATTGCAAAATTTGCATGCGCTCTGCTTGCTGTTTTGGGAATCGGGTGGGGACTCTGGTTGGGCATTCAGCGTGCATTTTACAAAAATCCAGATTTTCAGCTGAAGGTTATTGATTTGAATCCTAATTCGGTGATTCAAGAAAGCGGCCTTGCCGAGATCGTTGGCATTGATCCGCCACCAAGTTTGTTTGCCATCGATATGGCCGTATTGGTCGACAAGCTAAAAGTGATGCCGGGCATTGCCGATGCCCACGCCGAGCGTCATTTGCCAGGCACCTTGGTGGTGAGAATCGTGACTCGGACCCCACGGGCATGGATTTCTTCTTCAAATGGAAAGCTACCCGCAGAACGCCAGATCGGTGGTTTATTGGTTGATCACGTGGGCTTCGCCTACCTTTGCCCTCCGTTACAGTTCGAAACGGCAAAAAATCTACCAGTCATTCAGCTTCCCACTTCGGAAAAATTTCCCGTCTGCGCGGGTCAGTGTCTCGGCCACCCTGAGTTAATCCATTGTTTTCGTCTGCTGGATGCGGCGATGGAGGTCGACCCGGACTCCGTTCATTGGATTGATTCATTGAAACAGGAAAACGCATGGTCCTTGCTGCTTGTAACTCGGCAAGGAACCACGTCAACATTTGGTCTTGGTGATCACGAGCGTCAGATTCACCGTCTCCGCCTCGCAATGGATCATTCGAACCAAAAAGGATACGTTATCAACACGATCAACCTGATCCCTAAATATAATATCCCGATCACTCTGCGCAGCGAAGTCCTAGCCCCGCGCACTGTGTTGGCTCGAAAACTAAGTCCTCAAGAATCCCAAAAAAATAGCCGCACACAGGAACCGCAATCCAGTCCTATTCGAAACTGATTTATCTCCGCAATCAAGCTCATGGCACGTCGTACAAAAATTCATGTCGGTCTCGAAATCGGCACCAGTAAAACTTGCATCGTCGTTGGCGAGGTAAAGGCGGACAGTGCTGTCAAAATCTTGGGAATAGGTGTCACAAAAACCGCCGGCGTGCGGAAGGGTGAAATTTACGATTTCTCGCAAGCGCGTGCATGTCTCAAAGACGCGCTTTCTAAGGCTGAGGATGCTAGCGATGTAGAAATCGGCAGCGTCTTCCTTGCGGTCACCGGTTCTCATATTCAAGGAGTCAACCACCGTGGAACCTACCGACTACCCGATGGCGAACCGAACGTCACCCACGAGCATGTCGAGGAGGCACGCACTATTGCTAGAGAAGTTCATATCCCCAACGATCACGTCTATCTTCACCCGATCATCCGCAACTATTGGTTAGATGGACTGGAACAGATGTCCAGCCCCGTCGGACTTTTTGGTAAAACGGTGGAGGCAGATTTTCACGTCGTGCATGGCATTGGTACACGAATTCAGAATAGCATAAAGCTTGTGCGAGAAATGCCATTGGAAGTGGATGATATCGTTTTCTCTCCCATAGCGACGGCTCAAATGGCACTCGACCGTGAACAACGCGAACGTGGCGCATTGGTAATCGATATCGGTGGCGGGACCACCGATTATGCACTCTATCTAAATGGCGCCATCGCCGCATCTGGCTGCATTCCTGTGGGCGGCGATCATGTCACAAATGATATTCATTTGGTCACAGGCCTGCCATTTTCAAAAGCAGATCGGCTGAAAATTATGGAAGGTGATGCATCAGCAGATCCGGCGAAATCAGTGGGTACAGCAAAACTAACCGATGATAGGGGTTTTTCAGAAGTGGAAGTCGGGCGAAGTATTTTGAATGAAGTTATCCGCCAGCGCCTTGAAGAAACCCTCAAATTGGTGCACGCGCGTTTGCCTGTTGGAGCGGTCGAGTCCATTGGAGCGGGTGTCTTTCTCACAGGCGGAACCAGTCTAATGCGTGGTTTTAGTGAGTTGGCATTCGATGTTTTTGGTCGTGACATTTACCGCCCAGATCCACCGGAACTGAGCGGCATTCAGGCAAGTTTTAAAGACCCTCATTATGCCACAGCGATTGGTCTAATCCGTTATGCTCAAATTCTTGAAGCCGAACGCGCCACGCCACCTGGTATGATCGGGAAAATCGGCCGCATGTTCTGGCCATTTGGTAAATGAACTCAAATCTCCAAATCTAGCAACTTACACTTCTCATGATTCCTTACTCTCGCGATCCGCAAAACATTATCCCAACCTCATCCGTGAAAATTATAGGTCTCGGAGGTGCTGGAACTAACATGCTCGAGCGAATTGCGCTAGACGGTATGGATGGAGCTGAACTCCTCGCTCTCAACACGGACGTGCGAACGCTTACCGCCTGCCTTGCACGGGAGAAAATTCAACTCGGCGTGAATCTCACCAAAGGTCTTGGTTCTGGCGGTGACCCAGAGCTAGGGCAGCAGGCGGCGCTGGAAGCGGAAGATCAAATCCGCGCCTCGATCAAAGACAACCAGATTATATTTCTCTGTGTTGGTCTTGGTGGTGGTACCGGTTCTGGCTCCGCTCCTATCATCACCCGTATCGCTCGTGAGGAAGGTGCATTTGTCGTGGTGTTCGCGACGATGCCTTTTGCCTTCGAGGGCAAACGCCGCCGGGATCAGGCCGAGACCGCTCTCAACGAACTGGCTGTACTCTCTAACGCTCTCGTTACGTTTGATAACAATCGCATGGGGGAACTCGTTCTCGCCAAACAAGGAATTCACGAAGCATTTGGCGCCGCAGATCATATGATTTACGAGTCAATTAAGGCGGTCATCCGCCTCGTTGTGCGTCCCGGAATTATCAATGTAGGTCTCGATGATCTGATGAGTGCGCTGCGTACTAACCGATCTCGTTGCCTCTTTGGCTCAGGCATTGCAGACGGTAAGGATCGTGCCGCGAAGGCATTGCGAAATGCTCTTAATAGTCCATTGTTAGATCAAGGAGCTTTATTAAAAGATGCTCAAACAGTGCTGGTTCATTTATCGGGTGGAGAAAATCTTACGCTTTTTGAAATCGAACTGTTGATGCAAAGTTTGCAAAAATACGTCCCCGCCTCGGCTCACGTCCTATTCGGTGCGGCGATTGATCCAGCCATGGGTGATTCTCTATCAATCACCCTGATCAGTGCGTTGCCTGAAGATTGTCTCGCCACCGCTCCAAGAATCTCGCTGACTCAACGCTCGCAGGAGGCTTCAGTACTCGAACCAAGTGATGGATTCACACCGCCGCCAAAGAAAGCAGTGGAAGTCGAAGCAGTAACGCCTGTTTCACGATTATCGAGATTTGGCAAAGCTGTCTCGGAGGCCACCTCTGCGCCTTCGCTATTTGAAAGTGATCGACCTTTTGCGGAACCTGATTTCAGCGGGCAATCCAATAAAGCGCCGAAACCAGACCGTGACTTGTCAGCGTTTTCCTTTATCTCAACGGTCGTTCCTAAACCGGAAGAAATTGACGAAAAAATCACATTGGAAACTCCTGTAGAAAGTTCGCCGCTCGAGGCAGAATCATTAGATGTGGAGAACGAGGTTTCGGTGATTTATGCCGAGAGCGACGAGCTCGACCCAGAGCCAATTGAAAACTTAGAGACAGAGGTCACGGATGAAACCACAGCGGCGGTTTTTGTGCCATCGCCGCGCAAAAAGCCATCATTGCTTGCCCCTTGGAACCGTTCTAAGTCGGTGAAAGTATCCGATCCGGAACCCGAACCAGAAAAAATCACAATCTTTGAGCCCGAGTCTGTCACAGAAGTAGAGCCAGAGTTAGAAAATTCAACACCGCCTAAAGAAGTTGAGCCTCCCAAACTTAAGCTCGGAATCAAGCTTTCAGGAACAGAAAATGATCTATTGTTAGGTTCTGCTCCACGTGGTCGATTTGAAGGTGAAACGCCTAATGTTTTCGAAGGTGAAGATCTCGATCTTCCTCCCTTCTTGAGAAAGAAAAAATAAATTCAAATGCAGGAATTAAAACAATTTGAAATTCCGGGCCGCCTTTCTTTCATCGAGGGAGAAGGTGGACTTCTCAAGATTGTGATCGATACAGCATCGAGCGACGCAGAAATTTACCTGCATGGTGCGCACATCACCCATTTTCAAAAAAAGGGGGAAGAACCGATTTTGTTCATGAGCGCCGCTAGCGATTTTGCGTTGGAGAAACCCATCCGCGGTGGGATTCCAATTATTTTTCCGTGGTTTGGTCCGCGTGATGGACTCCCAGCTCATGGGTTTGCCCGCTTGTTAGTGTGGACTCTTCGCGAGACAACTCAGATGCCCGACGGATCGGTGTGTCTCTGTTTTTGTATGCCAACCACGGAACTCTATGACGCAGAGTACAGGGTTACGATCGGAGATTGTCTGTCGATGGAGCTTTCTGTACGTAGTTCCCACCCAAAAGAAGTTGAATTAGAAACCTGTCTTCACACTTATTTTAAGGTTAGTTCAATCGATGAAATTTCAATCCATGGGCTACGGAACGTCAGCTACATGGATAAAATAAATACTAAGGTTAGCGTAGAAACCGCGCCTGCCATTGAGATTTCTAGTGAAGTGGATCGTGTGTATTTTGATACTCCTACCACTGTGGAAATAGAAGATCGGGGTTTTGGTCGTAAGATTTGCATCGAGAAATCCATGTCGAATTCAACGGTTGTTTGGAATCCATGGATTGAAAAATCTATGCGTATGCCTGACTTCTGCGATGACGAGTATCAGCAAATGGTCTGTGTAGAGTCGGGAAACGTCGCGAAAAACCAAATCGTTCTGAAACCGAGAGAGACCGCGGTGATGAAAGTGGTGGTGAAAAGTGAAAAACTGCCGATTTGATTTTGACAAGCTGTCGCCTTCTCAGTCCCTGATGTCCGTCAAAGCCACATGGAAAATTAGCGCCGCCGTGATGGCGAGTCGAGTCCTTGGCCTTGCTCGTGAAATGATGTTCGCTGGCCTCTTTGGTGGAAGCAGATGGATGGATTGTTTCTATCTCGCTTTCAGAGTACCTAACTTATTAAGAGATCTTTTTGCCGAAGGTGCATTATCGCAGGCTTTTGTAACGACGTTTTCAAAAAAGTTAAAAGCTGAGGGTCAAGACTCTGCGTGGTTGTTAGCAAATAAGATGATGACGCTAACGGCGGTGTTCATGAGCGGAATAACCTTGTTAGGTATTTTGGCTGCTCCTTGGATTGTAGATCTGCTGACATCGCTTTCTCGCAGTGGCAGCTCTCCGCGCGCCTACATGCCGCAGGAGATCGCCTTGATGATCACAATGGTTAGAGTGATGTATCCCTTTATCTTGCTTGTGTCGCTTGCCGCGCTGGTCATGGGGATGTTGAATGCAAAAAATGTCTTTGGCATCCCGGCTCTTTCATCGTGTTTTTTCAATCTCGGTTCGATGATCGGTGGTGCGGCGTTTGGGTACTGGATGGATCCTAAGTGGGGCCCTCAAAGTTTGGTCGGTTTTTCCATCGGAGTCGTGATTGGCGGTCTAGCACAATTGGCTTGTCAGTTTCCAGCTTTACGAAGAGCTGGGTATCGATTCGTGGCAGATTTTCAGTGGAGGGATTCTGGAGTACGGCAAATTTTGAGGCTGATGGGTCCAGCGGTGATCGCTGCATCGGTGGTGCAAATCAACGTGGTGGTGAACTCAGTTTTTGCCTTCGGTGTGGGTGAAGGTGCGGTTAGCTGGCTGAGTTACGCTTTTCGTTTGATGCAACTTCCGATCGGAGTTTTCGGGGTGGCGGTAGCGACGGTCACTTTACCTGCGCTTTCGCGGGCAGCGGTAAGCGGAGTCACTGAAGATTTTCGTTCCACGTTGGCAAAGGGCCTGAGGCTGGTGGCATTTCTCGTGTTGCCATCCACATTGGGTTTGGCGTTGTTGGCGGAGCCTATTGTTAGCGTTCTTTATGAGCGAGGACACTTCGACGTGGAAGATCGATTACAGACTGCGGCGGCATTACGTGCTTATGGTTACGGCCTGTTATTTTATGCATGGCTTAAAGTATTGCAGCCCGCATTCTATGCAATTGATAAACGTTGGTTACCGATGTTAGTGAGTATTTTTGCAATCGCTCTCAACCTTGGCTTCAACTATTTTTTTGTTTTTGTGGTCAAGTGGGGGCAGGAATCACTTGCACTAACCACGAGTATCACCGCAGCGATTAATTTCGTAATTTTGTTTTTTGCGATGCGAATATTCGCAGGCGACCTTGGGATAGGTGAGCTAATGAATCTACTTTTGAAAGTCGGAGTTTCAGGCGGTGTGATGGCCTGCGTCTGTGTGCTGGCGAATCATTTTTTATTCAAGAATTTAACCGAGATACCTTTTGTCATGAAGGTGGTCTGGCTTGGCCTAACCATCGGGGTGGCAGCAGGGGTCTATTTCGTGATGACCAAAGTATTGAAGGTCACGGAGGCTGAAGATGCGTTGGCGATGCTCAGCCGCAAATTACGGAAATAAGGCGTATCTCGTGGCATCGTTATTCACGCATTGAGCATCTCTACCGCCGCCGATTTTAGATCGCTAAGTTTATCACGTTGCGGCGCGGCTCCACGGGCTTGGTCAGGCTTCCCGCCGCCTTTGCCGCCAGCGAGAGCAGCAAGATCACGGAGTAGGTCGCCGGCTTTTAGGCCTGCTGCCAAGGCTTTATGACCGCAGTAGGTAGCGAGATGGAGTTTTTCTCCGTCGTCCACAATGAGCAGGGCGGGGCCGGCGAATTGTTTTTTCTTAAGTCCGTTTTGGAGTTCTTGCAGTAATGAGGCGTCAGACTCGAAGGAAACAATGATTGGATTTCCTAATGCAATGAGTTCGGCGAGGGATTCGTCGGCGAGGACGGCGGCTTGGGCTGATTGAATTTTCTTGATGCGCTTCTCGACCTCGATGGCTGCGGCTTGGGTTTCCTCAAGCGTCCGCTGGCCGTGGCTGAAGGTGGCGTTTATCTGTGAAATATCCGCGCGCTCCGCAAGCATAGCTCCCATGATATGAGGGAAATCGTTGACGCTGACGGCTTCCTCACCAAGCGCAGTTAGCTTTTCGTTGGCGGAGTGAAGTTTGGCGCGTGCAGTCTTGAGCTCGTGGACCCAT
>VFJU01000150.1 GCA_009885905.1 Verrucomicrobiota bacterium | reverse complement strand
CTTGAAGCACAGCGGAATTATCAATCCGAAACGTGGGAAGTTGCACCGCGAGTTGCGGACGGAAGAGCGTGTCCATGAGCCACGCGGTGGGGAGAATTTTGTATGTGGCACCATCCTTACCGAGTACCTTCATCGAGCGAGCACCGTGCAGACTTAGCATCGAAAATCCGGCAAAGGTGGATAGCGGCTTGATACGACCACCGTCTTGGATCGGTAAGGTCGCAGCGATCTTGAGCGTTTCGGGCGACCAAGGGGTGTAGTCCGCGACTTGGCGGACGTCACCCTTAGGCATATTATCGGCGACAAGGTTGATGAAGATCACCACCAAGGTGATCAGAGCCAGAGCGGCGGCGCACCAGCGACCGAATTTAGAAGAAGAGTTAGACATGGCGATTTTTGCGTGAGCCAGCGGTTAGAAACGATCCAAGTTTGATCAGGAAAGTGACCGCCATGCCGAACGCGACGATCCATAAGCTGTACTCCGGCCACTTGTCGGCAGGGTTTTTCACCACCTCGAACACCGAGTACATCTTGTCGCCCGGGCCGGCACCGGGTGGGCCGTAGCTTGCTTGGAAAAACGTTAGACCTTCATAGCGCATCGGTTCGTTCATCTGGATGGTGGCCTTCGCGTCTCCACCATTCTCGCTGCGAGTGACCTCACTGACGAACTTCGATGGCCGCGGCGTACCTGGATGAAAGGCCGCAGTGAACTTGTCGAGCTTGAGAGTGAACGGCATGACCCAGAGTCGCTTGCGCATGTCCACGGTAAAAACGCGGTCTCCAAGACGGTAGGAAAACGGGTGAAAACTTGCACCTGCTAGAATAAATGGAGCGGACTTGGTGCCGTCGCGGTTCATGATACGGGCGTAACAAGCAGCGGTGAAACGTTCGGCCTCCTCGGCTTTTTCGAGTTTAGGTTTTTCCATTAGAAAATAACCATCTGCGATAAATTGCTGACGGTCTGGCGCTCGCTCGTTGGCAGAAACTGGCACCGCATTTTCCTGGTAACCTGTGATTTCTAAATCGAAGGGCATGTTAGGGAGACGAAAGATACGCGACTTGGCGTCCTTGAGATCGTCGATCTCGTTGCCGCGGATCACTTGGATCGGACCCAACTTGCCTTCGATGACCTCAGAGACCTCGACGACGTATTCGAAGTAATCCTCCGCCGCGTTGCTAGAATCTCCCTGCCCCACCGCCATGTTACCGCGCTCCGAAAAGTGATGAGCCACGCCGCCCCCCACGAGCATGAAAATGATGCCGAAGTGCGAGATGATATTTCCTGCGTGCTTCCAACCCTTGCGGATACGGATCACTCCGCCGAGGATGAGATTTACTAACAGGACCGCACAAACCCAGTAGCCACCGGGTAATGGCAGTGGCACCATTTTACCGTTGATTTCGGGCAGCAAAAACGGAGACTTCCATGAAAAATATTTAGTCAGCGTGGGATAAAGCCCGTTGTCGATTTGCTCTAGCGTGGCAAACCACGTCAGCAAACCGAGTAGCAACAAAGTGATCGTGGCCAAGCCAAAACCGGAAAGCAGGTCGAAGATCTTTCCAGCGAGAGACTTGGGAGCTTTTTGGTAAATCGGTGATTCAGATGATTCCATGAGCAGATGAACAAAATGTGATACGGGGTTTTTCTGCAGATCATTCAGCCATCCGCAAACTCTTGGCGTACGCCTCGAGCAGCGGCTTTGCAGCTAACACCTCGGCCCGGGGACCGACCATCTTCACCGTAAGGATCTGACCTCGCACCGACGCAACCACCCCCGCGAGGCCGAATCCAGGCTTGACTGGCGCACCCATGCCACCGTCATAGTCACCCTCCACGGCGACAAAAACTCCGTTAGATCCCGCGAGCGAGACACTGGGTAATTTGGCAAGCGCCGCAGAATCAATTGCAGCCGCGCTGAACTGCTTGAGCCAGCGATTGACATTATCTAACACCGATCCCTGCGCCAATGAAACCCAGACTTCGCCCATACCACTCTCGCCGAAGCGGTAATTCAGCAAGCGAAACTGCGAGGGTGGCAGCGCGAGCCAGTCGGCCGGAGCATCGCCAATAACGGGACTCGGCTTGGCGTCTCGGAAGCGCTCGTCAGATGTGGCAAACAACTTGGGCGCCATGTCGCGAGTGGTCGCGGCGCGGGTTTCGGTCACGG
>VFJU01000126.1 GCA_009885905.1 Verrucomicrobiota bacterium | reverse complement strand
TACCTATCCATCATCTGGAGGCAATCCCGGGGGATACGGTCTGATGAATGCGACGAACGGGCAGTGGGGCATCTTGATTTCTAACTCGGACGCGGTGCTCACTTTGGCGCAATTGTCGCTCACCGCCGGGCAGACCTATAATTTCACTCAGGACATGAGAATCGAAGCCGGCACAAATATTGGCGGATTGAAGGTCGACTTTTCTCCCTCTGGTTCTACCAATGAAATGCGAATCGCTAAAATTGGCGATGGCAGCACGTGGGCCACCTACACCTACTCCGTGACGATCCCAGTCGGCACCACAGGTCTCAAGATTGTCCCGCTCTGGGGTCCAGACTCTACGGTCGGCTTTGATAACTTTGCCGTCTCTTCCCCGCCGCCTCCTTTACCGCCGCAAGCCACCATCGCTGCCGCGACCCAAGTGATCTGGACACCCACGAGCGGTGTGAATAGCTACCAGCCACAGAAATCAGCCGATAATGTCGTATTCACCAACATCGGCAGCGCCGTCATCGGAATTGGCTCATCTAGCGCATTCTCTGCTGGCAGCTCCGCTTACTACCGCGTCCTCGAGAGTACCCCGGGCACACAAGAAGCCATAATCAATGGCGGATTCGAAACCGAAGGATTCGATGTCACTGACGCCGAGGGCTGGGAGTCTCCCGCGGGGCAATTATCTGAGCGTATCACCACCGCTGGAGCCGCTCGTACGGGCATAGCCTGCATGAAACTCGTGGTCAACAATGGCTTAAGTGCCGCACCGCTGGAATCCCAAATTAACCAAAACGTTTTAAACGCAGGCGGTTCAATCACCACGGGAAGTACCTACACCCTCACCTTCTGGGCCAAGCAAATCAGCACGTCTGATGGCTATGTGCAGCAATATCGTATTTCATGGCTTGCTGCGAATGGCGCTGAAGTGGTCTCTGGTGCTTGGCAAAACCTGCCATCCAACGTCACTGGCGCTTATGCGCAGAGGACCCTATCTGGCTTGGTCGCTCCTGCCGGTGCCACCACAGCGTTTATTCAAATAGTCGCGAAAACCGGTGCAGTCCCAGGACAATTCGGCGAGTTTTACATCGACGATGTCTCGTTGTCCGCTGCGGGCTTCGCTGCCCCAACGACGATCGCTTCGTCAACGGCACCCGCGTCGGCGATCAGCTGGCCGTCAACCACCGGCAAGAGCTGCCAAGTGCAATCGTCGCAAACCCTTGCAACTTGGGCAAACTTCGGCGCAGTCGTTCCGGGCGATAACACCACCAAAACGGTGTTTGATACCAGAGTAGATTCCAAGAAGTTCTACCGCGTCGGCGAGCTTCCATAAGCATGATAGGTCGGAAAACTGCTGCATGGATTACCCCAGCAGCAACCTCTTCCGGACGTTAACAATACAAGGCCATTCGATCTCCGGATCGGGTGGCCTTTTTTGATATAGGTAGCAGAGCGCGCCGCACTCCGGCCGACCTCAAAACGGTAGGGCTGACCCGCCGCGGTCCGCCCACTTGTCGCCATCGGCGTGAATTGTTACGTGACACAGAAGAAAATTTCCGAAGAAATCGCATTCCATCACACCTCACCCTCAGGGCCAAAGTCGGCCGACCACGGCGGGTCAGCCCTACCGGGGATGTGGCG
>VFJU01000295.1 GCA_009885905.1 Verrucomicrobiota bacterium | reverse complement strand
GTTCCTGGAAGTGATCAGATAGCGTCTTGAGACCCATTTGCCTATGGGCTAAGCCAGCTAGTGCCTGCGGCAGAGGGATGATCGCCGTTAGCACGGCTTCCCGCGTTCCTCGTCCGCTCGGTTCTGCTGGGCTTCCCGTCCTGCGTCCACGGTCACACGCTTGGGAGGGACTGAGGAAATCTTCCACCAGCCTTCGATGGGCGGCAGGAGTCCGCGGTTGATCGCGTCTCCAATCACGTAGCTCCACACTGGCTTGATTAGTCGGCGTTCGAGGATCATTTGGCGGAATGAAAAGCGTCGATCGGCTTTGGCGACGATCAATCTAACACCGGCACCGCCGATCTTGCTCGAATCCGCAGCGAACTCAAAAGGGATCACTCCGAGTGCAGAATCCCTTCGGAGATGCTCGAGGAAGCCGGTGAAGGTGGGAGATGGGCGGTTCGACTGGAAGCTCTCGATGGATTCGTCGGGTTTGAGCGCCACAAGTTTTCCGCCGACGATGCGTTGGAGCGTGACCGGGTCGCTCGGATCATTGTTGGTGGCGGCCGCACCGACCACGAAGTCGCCATTGTCATCGAGTTCGCCTCGGGCGGTTTTGAGCACGCGGGAAATATCCGCGTTGTCCTTCACCGCGTGTTTTTCTAACGCTAACAACTCGATCTCGTCGAGAACGTGGTTGATCGAATGCTGGATCGTGGGATGCGACCTCACGCCGCCCGCCCATTCCGGTTCGTGAATGTGGAGAACCGAGGTGGATGGCAGGTCGCGGGATTTTCCGCTGTCCTCCAAGGCTCGATAGAAGATCGGTGCGCCCCATGCATCGAGACCCACGCCGTCGATGGTATCGCGTGAGCCGAACTGGTCACCGATGCGGTGGGACTCGATCAACTGGATGCGTGGTTCGCCCTCCCCATCGCGGGTCTTGTGGACGAAGTACTCGCCATCGATGTCCATGCCCCGGCAGACGAGTGCTTGGCATTCCTCGAACGAAAACCGTCGGGTGATTTCACAGCGGGCCGACCACAGCGCGAAGTAGGATTCTGCTAGACGGTTCCACTCAGGGTCGGGTGATTGCGCCTGCACGCGGATGCCGTCGCCGGTCGAATAGATGGCCATGTTGGCGACGAGCTCGCGGACGAAGCCACGTCAACTCTTCCCAAGCAATTTTTGCAGCAGCTCGAAAGGAGCGGAGTATTGAAGAGCTTTGTATGGGGCCATGTTCAACCTCTCCTCGAGATCTGTGGGGCCGAAGCTGTAGGTTTTATTAAGATTAAATTCGTGGTAAAACTTCGCCGATTGGATCGCGTCGCTCATGGAACCGATCAGTGACCGATTGGTTCTTTTGAGCACGATCACTTGCTGATTTTGGGCATCGAACTCAGAGTCGAATCGATGCCAAACTTCCGCCACTTTTGGAAGGAATGCTTTCAGAAATGAGTCAATCGAGGTGAGTCCGCGCGCTGGCATTAGAATCGTGTAGAGGCTCGCGTCATTCATCATCATGACGTGTTCAACGCGTCCAATGCGGAAACAATGCCCACTCCAAGCATCAAGACGACCAGATTGAACTACTGGCATTCCTTGGAGGCTGACGGAACACTTTAGGCGGTCAGCAAGTTGCTTTGAGAGGTGAAGGATCATAGGTCAGTGCTTCTTCCGTTTCACTTGGATGATTTCCAGCATCGCCT
>VFJU01000424.1 GCA_009885905.1 Verrucomicrobiota bacterium | reverse complement strand
TGCCGTTCGGATCATTCAGCCAGCCGACGCGAGAGGTGAAGTGGAACTGCGGGCGCAGGGATTGATCATAGGGTACGCTGGCGTAGAGCGGGAACGTATCATACGTGGGGGCATTCAACCACGGTTCGGCTGGATTTGATTTCGGCGCGGCAAATGCGGAAGCGACGGACAGTGCTCCTAAAAGAGAGACGAGGTGTTTTTTCATCAGTGGTATTGTGTATATGGGGTTGATTGGAATGGTTCAGTCATTGCCTCGGGTTACTTCTTCCAGATGGACTTCAGTTGATAGGCCTTCAGGCTTTCGATGGTAACTTCACCGCCAACGGGCCGCACTATGACCTGATTCAACGGCATGCCCATCTGCCCGCGGTTGTGCAGGAGATAGACCGCGCCGTGCTCAGCGAAGACCTCCACGGTCGGGCGGTCCACATAAAACCGCAGGTCGAGTTTACCGTCCTCCTTGTCATAGGAAATGAGTTTGCCCCTGGGTGCCGCCAATTCTTTGGTGGCCAGATTGTAGGAAAATTTATCGTCGCCTAACTGAACTTCGATCGAGGTGGGTTTGCTTCCTGTGCTGTAGTCAAGAGTCATTACGATCTCGACCAATTCCGAAGGTTGCTTGAACTTGAGTGCGTTGTCGCCGGTGTTGAGTCTTTGTTGGGTGACCGAGAGGATTTGCTCGCCACGCAGGGCTTCCAGTTCTTTTACCGGATTGGCATAGCAGCGGACGCCATCGGCGGTGGTTTTCAGGCTCAACTCCAGCGGGAGGGTGAATCCCTGATTGAAGGGGGTTCCTTTTTCTTTTTGATTGGTACGAGCCCAGACCATGCAGATGGCGCGGCCGTCGGGCGCATTGCTGAAACATTGGCCGGCCTTGATCTCTCCGCCCATCGCTTGGCGAGGCACGGCGTTTTCTGGCTTGAAGGATTTGCCGTCGAAGGTGCCGATTTGGTACTTCGGCGTCGCATCAAAGAGCATCCACTTTTTGTTCTTCGGGTCACCATCCACGGGCAGTTCCACGAACTCGGGGCATTCGTGGAAGACTTCCTCCGACTCACTCTCCTTGGTCCATATCTTGAGATCCTTGCTGGAATAGAAGATCATTTTTCCTATCCAGCCCTTGGGTTCCTTGACTTCGTGTCCGCCATCATAGACGACGATGCACCAGTGTTTGCCCGGCTCATACCAGAAGATCTTGGGGTCGCGTCCTTTGTGGGAGATGAGGGGATTGTAGTCCCGCAGCAGGGTGTAGGTCTTGCCACTGTCGGTGGAATAGGCAAGCGACTCGCCGAAGGTGCCGCCCATTTTGGGATTGCCGGCTCCGGTGTCGGTGATAGCGGCAATAATGGTCTTCGTTTTACCTACTTGTTTGCCAAGGGTGTTGTAGGTATCAACGGCCGCACCGCCAGAATACGCCTGGCCCATCACCATTGACGGATGGGCATTGGGAAACAGCTTGCCATCCCTGCCCTTGCCCATGGTTCTGATCATGATTGGCAGCTCTTCCCAGTGCACCAGGTCTTTGCTGACCGCATGTCCCCAGAACATGTTGGCAAAGGGGGCGAGCATCGGATTGCATTGCCAGGAGAGGTGGTATAGCCCGTCTGCGTAAACCATGCCGTTGGTGTCGTTGTTCCAGCCGACACGCTGGCTGAAATGAAACTGCGGGCGGCCTTTTTCCGAGTAGATCGGGACGGCGGCTTTGATCTCATCCGAACTGGTGATCAGCGGGCAGGCTGCCGTCCACTGCTCCGCAGGACCTTGCACCGCACTGATCAGCGCCTTCTTCCCCTTGTATTCGCTGACATCAATGCAACCCCATGAGGAGACCGTTTCCGCGTTTGGTGCCAGAACAACGCCGAACTGGTAAGCGAGCGTTCCATCAACCTCCACTTTGACGATATTCGCCTTCACTCCATTGCCGGGCGGCTGAATCGGAATGAGCAGGTATTTTCCGGTGATCTGCAGTTCGACTGGGGAGATGGGTTGTGCCTGGATGCCATGGGAGATCCAAGCACCGAAGCAAATGCTGATGATGGCTTTGATCCAAAGAGACGATGTGGCACTGTGCCGCATGGGAGTGCAACTGGGTGGATTTTGGGATCTGAACATAAGGTTGAGGAATGCGGGTGATGATCCATGAGGTAGATGTACATGGAGATAGTCTCCATATCAGCCACGATGAAGGCGGATCGCTCGAATGTTTCCTTTCGGTAGTTTGCGCATCAGAAAGGAATACCTCCTTATACGGCGAGACAGGATTGAATTGTGCTGCTCAACTAAATATCCTGGCATGACAGGAGGCGCAAATGTAATGACAAGCTCCTCCACGCCCGGGTGTTGGCCGTTCATCCACATCGCGGGGTTCCCAACCGTCAAGGCTGCAGGGTGAAGCGCAGCCGGAGGAAACGCTTGTCAGCGTTACTAATCGGCACGGAATCGCGCACGGTGTAAACGGAGGTGGTGTTGCTCGGATCATTCACCGTGGTGGCGGAGCTCCAGGAGCTAGGGGTGCTGAGGACGCCGGTGCTTTGGCCCTCAATCAACACGTTGGTCACCGCTGGGTTGCGGTTCACGCTCAGTTGCAGATAGGTGCTGCCGTTCACCGTGCCCAGACTCCGCGTGATCGGATTGGCGGTGGATACGGTCGGGTTCAGTCCCAAGGCGTATTCGATCAGATTGGGCAAACCGTCACCGTCCGGATCGGCGGCGGCCAACGCACCGGTCAGCCCGAAACCACTGGCCCAACTGTCGAAGGCGGTGACAATCACTAAGATGCCACTGGCCGTACCGATGTAACCGGCGGTCGTCACCGTCGCCACCACGCTGTAATTGCCAGCGGCCGTCGGAGCTGTGCTGCTGTCATTATAGGTAATGGCCACCGCGACGCCGGCTTGCGGCGATGTCGTCGCACTGACCGCCTTGGGGCTGCCATCGTAGGTTTGGGTCAAGTTTTGCAGTGTCACGGTTACAGGCTCCGCTGGGCCGGAAGTTATATTAAGCAGACCGGTGCCGGTGATCTGGGCGGTTTTATGCGCGGCGCTGGAGGCTAGGCTGCCCCACGTCCCTTGATATTGCACCACTCCATCGACGAGCAGTTGGGCAATCGTATCGGTACCACTATAGGTGAGGTTCAACACCGCACCGGTAGCCAGGTTGAAATTGGCCGCATCCGCGAGGCAGGCTTGGTTGAGTGTAAGCGTGCCACCGTTCACTGTCGTCGGCCCGCTGTAAGTATTATTATAGAGAATCAGCGTTCCGGTACCGAGCTTGATCACTCCCAACGCACCGCCGCCGGTGCCGGAGGAGTTGGCAATAATATCCGCAATCGTAAAGGTGCCGTTTACTGCATTGGTTGTATCAAAACCGATGGAGGAACCCGCTGCGAACCCGGCGGTGCTGTTGCCATTCGCTCCACCCAGATTAGTCAACAAGGTCGTTATGTTGCCAGTGGTAAATTCATTCGCGCCTCCGACGTTGAGCGCCAGGGTCGCATTGCCCGCGACTTTGATATTCGCCGCCGTCCAGCTAGAGACCGTCCCATTATATAACGAACCGGTCTTGGTAAATTGCAGCGTCCCGGCACCGATCGTCGTGTTGCCGGTGTTGGTGTTGTTGCCGGACAATATCCAAGTGCCGGCGTCGATCTTGGTGATAGCCACCGGGCCGCTGGCGGCGTTATTTTGGATGACGCCCTGGATCTGATTTGCGCCGGTGTTGGAGCCACCCAGCGCGAGCGTGCGAGAAGGGGTGCCGGTGGTTGTCGCCGGATTGAAACTCGCCGCCGTAAAAACCAGCCTGCCGGCGCCGTTGTTGGTGATCTTGGCCCCGCCGGTGAAGGTAGAGGTGCTGCCGTTGCCGATCTGGACGCTGCGGTTGCTGGCGACGTTGTCGGCACCGATGTAGTTGAGCGCGCCGTCACCGATCCCGCTGCCGAGCCGGATCACTGGATTGACCGCGCCGGTTCCGGCCGCGCTGACGCTGCCGGTATTGGCGAGTGATGTGATCGTCAGCCTTCCCTGCAAAACCTGGAGCGGTCCGCTGAAGGCGTTGCTGTCGTTGGATAGTTTCCAGTTGCCCGCGCCATTCATGGCCACAGTGGTGCTGCCCGTGCCCTCGGGAATCAGGTTCTGAAAATCGTTGTCCGCCGTGCTGGCTCCTTGCAGAGTCAGCGTCTTGGTGCCAGCACCGGAGGTGAAGCCAGAGTTGGCAAACACCAGAGCTGCGACGTTGCCTTGGCTGGCGCTGATCGTGACATTGCCGCCGCCCCAGTTGAGCGCGTTGTTCACCGTGCCGCCGGTGGTGGTGAAGGTCAGCGTCACCGCGTTGCCGGTGGTGGCCCAGCCGAGCGGGCCGGTGCCGAGGGCGGCGGGAGCATTCACCGTCACGGTGCCGGTATTCAGGATAAAACCACCGGAGAAGGCATTGCTGCCAGAAAGCGTCAGACTGGCCGCGCCTTCCTTGGTCAGGCTGCGCGCCCCGCCGATTTCGGTGATGGCACCCGAGATCGTCAGGGTGTGTTTCGTGTTGGCCGTGAGGGTGCGATTGCCGCTCAGGACCAAGGCGAGCGACAGAGTGGCCGCGTTGGTACCGGTGGTGGCGTTGCCCGTCGTCACGATGTCGCCGCCCAAAGTGATGCGATTGCCGGAGAGGGTGAAATTGCCGGCAGTGACACCGGGATCGTTGGTGAAATTAAGGCCCACAAACGTGGTGTCGGCGGCGAGGTTATTGACGTTGGCCAACCGTGTGGTGCCGGCAAACGCCAGCCGGTTACCGGCGACTGGCGCGGTGCCGCCCCAGTTGCCTGCGGTGCTCCAGTTGGTGTTGGCGCCGCCGCCGGTCCACGTTGCAGTCGCGACCACCGTCACATTCACGGTGGTGCTCACGGTGGTGTAGTTCACCGCATCCGTAGGGGTAAACGTGACGGCTTGCGCGGCGGTCCCCGTAGCCGGTGCGGTGCTCGGCGTGGTGAAGGCAAACGTACCCGGTGGCGAGGAGTATCCGCCGCTGAGCGTCGAGGCGGCCAGGGTCTGGCCTACTAAAATCGACGAAGCGGTCGGCGCCGTGATCACCGGCGTGGCTTGGGCTACCGTCACGCTGACCGTGCCGGTGACGAGGTTGGTGTTGGCCGTATTGGTCGGGGTGAAGGTGTAGCCTTGCAACGCCATGCCCGCGGTCGGGGTGATGCTCGGCGTGGTGAAGGCAAAGGCCCCCGGCTCCGAGGCCGAGCCGCCACTGAGCGTGGATGACGCGAGGGTCTGGCCGTAGGTGAGGACTGAGGCCGTCGGCGCGACAGTGATCGAGGGGGTGGTCCGGTTGGGATTGTCGGCAAGGGTCACCGTCGCGGTGTCGGCGGGTGAGGCGGCAATGGTGTAGTCACTCCCGGCGGCCAGGGTGGCGATCACCGTTTCCGCGCCCTCGGCCAGTGCATCGTCGAGCGGGGTAACGGTGAGGGTCTTGCTGGTTTCGCCGGCGGCGAAGGTCAGGGTGGTGGCGAGGGGGGTGTAGTCGCTGCCATGGGTCGCGGTGCCAGTGAGCGCGAGGTTCACCGTGGTGGCCCAGGTGGCCCCGCTGCTGCGCGTCACCGTGAAGGTGCCAGTATCGGTGCCGGGCTCGGCCGCCGTCGGATCGCTCGCCGCGATCGAGACGGTCGGCAGATTGTCGATGGCGATCACCATCACCGCGGCATTTTCCAGCGGGAAGGTCAGGTTGTAGGTGGAAGTCTGGTTGGTGACCGTGCCGGTGAAAGTCTTGAGCGCGAGCGAATCGACGACCTTTTGGCGGTAGTCCTGTCCGCTGGTCCAGTTGCTGGCCACCCAAGTTTTACCGGCGGTGCCGGCTATCGTGGCCACGTTGGCCGTCAGCCCGGGCACGCTGCTCCAGTTGATGGAGGTGGCGGTGTCGTTGATAAAATACTCCGGATGCTGGGCGTCGAGATCGGCGCGGATCAGGTCATAGAGGGCGGTGGAGCGCGTCAGGGCGGTGTAACGCACCGTGCGGGAATCCCCGAGCGTGGCGGCCGTTTTGGGTAGGCTCACGGTGATGTTGCGGGAGTCGAGCGAGCGGGCGGCATTGCCGGCAGTGACGACGTTGATCGCCGAAACCACCACGTAGACCCGGTTGCCCTTGGTCACACAGACACTGGTGTATTTGGTGCCGGCGGGGGACGCGGCCGGTGGAGTCAGGTAGGTCCATTGGCCACCCGCCAGAGAATCAAGCACGGTATAAACCCAGCCGTCCCCCTTCAGGGCGGCAATGGTGGGGTTGCTAGCGGTGCCGACGATGGCTTCGGTTGAATCCCAGTGCGAGGAGCGTTGCAGGCCGCAGGAGTACAACTTCATCAGGATGTTAAAGGTCCAGGCCGCGCCCCACGACCCCGGCTCCGTGGTGCTCAGCCCGGCTTCGTTGAAGAGAATGCCGAACTCATGAATCTCGCGGCTGACGGAGCGGCCGAGGTTGGTCTCGATGGTGGCCCACCCGTCGATGGTGTTGGTCCACTTGCTGTCCGAATCGGTGAACTTATTGGTGCCGTTATTGGCCACCTCGTAGAGGGAAATGGGGGCGAAATCAAACGGCAGGTTGTTGGTCTTGCAGTAGGTGGCGAGCGCGGCGTGGGTCACCCGGGAGTTAATGCCGGCGTTGAACGGCCCGAACTGGGCGTTGGGGAACACGCTTTTAACCGCCGTGGCGGAGGCGGCGTATTGGGCGTTATACTGCGTCTGAGTGCCATTGAAGCGATCAATGAAGTTGCACTCAGTGCCCTGGCGGAAACGCAGTGCGTCGGTCCCCGTGGCGATATTGAGGTTCACCAACTGTTGGGCAAACCCCTGGATAAACGTACTCCATTGGTTCAGGTCCGCCGGCGGCGACGACTGGCCGTAGTCACCGGCCGCATCCAAAGTTGCGGTGGTGGGTAAATCCCATGGGGTGTTATCCAACACATAGGTCAGCTCTCCACCGGTGTAACCGATGTTACTGTAAGGAGAGAGCCGCGGGGCCAGCAGATTCCAGCGGTAGCCGAGCGAGCCGTCCTGGTTTTTATAACAAAGATCAGCGGCGGTCGAACCAGCACCATACTCCAGCTGTTCGCCCAGCAAGGTCGCTGGGTTCCAACCGCCGAGCGGACGGACCACGAAGAGATTGTCGGCCCACAGCACCTCGGTGCCATAGGGGCGCGCGCTGTAAGCGAAATCGGGGGCCGTCGGCGTGGCCCCCGCCAAGAGGTACTCCGGAACCGGGGCCACGCCGTTGCCATTCTTGAGCGCGAAGCCGAGCACCGGACGATTGCGCCAAAACGGCGTCAGCACCCGCGACGGTGTGGTCGGGTCCGGCGTGGCGGCATGACTCTCCATAACGGAAGCAAATAAAGTGACCGCGACCAACCCTAGCCTGAAAAACCGCCCAAAAATCTGGGCGGAAAAGCGGGCCAGGCCGTCGGTGGGCATCACAGGAATCCAAATTTGTAGAATATTCATAATTTTATAATAAATAGGAATCAGGGTAGCAGGGTAAAGCGCAGGCGGAGGAAACGCTTGTCAGCGTTACTAATCGGCACGGAATCGCGCACGGTGTACACGGAGGTGGTGTTGCTCGGATCATTCACCGTGGTGGCGCTACTCCAGGCGTTGGCGTCGGTCAGGGTTCCGGCGCTCAAGCCTTCGATCAGCACGTTGGTCACCGCTGAGT
>VFJU01000022.1 GCA_009885905.1 Verrucomicrobiota bacterium | reverse complement strand
TTTCATAGGTCGGCGAAAGCGTCTTACCGGGTAGGGTTCCACCTCCGGGAGAACCGCGTAAAAGAGAAAATAACGATTAGACCAAGGTTAGACGCTTCGGCTTCTTTGGTACCTTCCGTTCGTACTTCTTTCGCTGGCGGCCCCGGCGGTGCCGCCCTACCTTTCATAGGCTCGGCGAGAGCGTCTTACCAGGTAGGGTTCCACCTCCGGGGGAACCGGTGAATGAGAAAATAAAGATTAGACCAAGGTTAGACGTTTCGGCTTCATTTACCCTCCCGTTCGTACCTCTTTCGCTGGCGGCCCCGGCGGTGCCGCCCTACCTTTTCAGCATCTCAGGTTTTACTCCTTATGCTACGTGCTGTTCTACGCAATGCGGGAATTCATCCCCAGCGAATGCTCTCCGCCTTACGGGGATGGCGACGCTATGTCCGAGACCGAGCGGTATTTCGGCGAACGGGCAACCAAAACGCGTTCCCCTGGGGCAAGGAACTACCGATTCTAACCGAGTGGGACGAGTCATCGGGTTCATTGGGCACCTATTTCTATCAGGATCAATTGGTGGCGCGCTGGATCCATGAGGACTCTCCATCAAGGCACGTGGATGTCGGCTCAAGACTGGACGGATTTGTTGGCAGCCTCTCGGTATTCCGCGAAGTAGAGGTCTTGGACATCCGGCCGCAGCATGAAACGATTTCTAACGTAAAGTTTCATCAACTGGACCTGATGCTGCCCTTGCCCGAGAAATGGATCGACTCCACCCCTTCCCTTTCCTGCCTTCACACGATTGAGCATTTTGGCCTCGGAAGATATGGTGATGCAATTGATCCTTCAGGGCATCTGAAGGGATTGGCGCAACTCAAAAAAATGGTGATGCCGAGTGGTTTGCTTTATCTATCAACACCGATTGGCCCGCAGCGGATCGAATTCAATGCACACCGGATTTTCGCTCCTGAAACGGTACTCTCGTGGTTCGATGATGGGTGGGAGATTGTGAAATGCGCCGCGCTGGGTGATGACAATCAAATGCAAGTGAGCGCGGGCGTGGATGGATTGAAGAGTTTCACAGGGAACCTTGGATTGGGAATTCTTTGTGTAAGAAAAAGGTAGCGCGGTTTTTGGGTAGCGCGGTTTTGATAAAACCGCAGGCAAATGCGAGGTGGAAGGAATGCCCAAGACAAGACGTTCCGGCTTCCTTGAGATTCAGCTTCCGCATCTCATTCACATGCGGGCTGAGCCAGCCCGCGCTACCTTTGCACCTTTCGCCCGGGCTACCTGACGCATTCCCCAATCGCAGATCTCTTATGGACTTTCGGCGGAAGATGCTTCCTCATGATCTGCCCGATTGGCTAGATCCGAGTCAGGAAGCGTTTTTCATCACGATCAACTGTCTGCAACGCCAGCATAATCAACTTGCTCTTCCCGAAGTCTGGAAGCAGCTGATCGAATCCATCGAATTCCGCGAAAACCGGGGAGAGTGGAAATGGAAGCTCGTTCTTGCGATGCCGGACCATCTACATGGAATTGTAGTTTTCCCAAATTCATTTTTTATGAAGAAAAGCATCGCTTCTTGGAAGCGATGGCTTGCGAAGGAGAACGGAATTTGTTGGCAAAGGGATTTTTTTGATCATCGGTTGAGGAGCGCCGAATCCGCAGTGGAGAAGGCAAATTACATTTGGAACAACCCGGTCCGCGCGGGTTTGGTGGAATCGGCGGAGGAATGGCCTTTTGTTCGCTAGCCGGATGAATGGTAGCGCGGTTTTGACACAAACCGCACGCGAATGGGGGGGGAGGAAGAATGGTCCAAGGCGGAGCTTTCCGGCTCTTCTTTGGCTACAGCTTCCGCATCTCATTCGCTTGCGGGCTGAGCCAGCCCGCGCTACCTGACTGAGCCAGCCCGCGCAACCTAGGTCGCCTTGCGCTTTCTACGCATTTCAGATTCAACATCGAGATGATCCGCATCGTTTTGTTAGGTCGCACGGGCAATCACCTCTTCCAGTACGCGCTGGGACGGGTGTTGGCGGAGAAACATGGCGTACCGTTAGTCATGGACGCGTCGTGGTTCAACGCGGAAGGCTGGGCGGAGGTTTCGCATTTTCTCAAGCTACCCTTGAAAGCGAAAGTGGTTAGACGCTGCTCGATGGGTGCTCGAGCATTACGGAAGTTCACAGGCAAACATTATTGGGAGTACCGAGGCGTTCCAATCTTACGGGAAACAGGCGACGATCAATCATTCGACGCACGGTTCTTGGATGCTCCCGCCGAATGTATGCTGTTTGGCTATTTTCAATCGCCACTGTATTTCAATAAAATTGCGGCACCCTTGCGAGAGGAGTTAAATCATCTACTTGAGGGCGCGGTGCGGATCCAGCAAGATCAGCGGGCAAAATTGGCACATGACAACTCGGTTGCAGTTCATGTTAGACGAAAAGACTACCTAGTCTTGCCCATCTTTCAAGTGTGCGACCGAGACTATTATCAAAGTTCAATGAATG
>VFJU01000090.1 GCA_009885905.1 Verrucomicrobiota bacterium | reverse complement strand
TTCGCATGTGTCGCTGAAATCATTCCTGTAAATACCCGTAAGCCACTGTGGGGATACAAATCGATGGTATATTCGGTTTTAATCCTTGGGTTCCTCTCCTTCGTGGTTTGGGCTCACCACATGTACATGACGGGAATGGGCGCAGCAGTTTCCACATTCTTTCAAACGACAACTGTACTGATCTCCGTGCCATCGGTGGTTATCATCACGGCGATGCTCATATCACTCTGGGGTGGATCAATTCGCTTCACTCCACCGATGTTGTGGGCCTGTGCTTTTATCCCGATGTTCGGCATCGGCGGTCTTACCGGTTTGCCTCTAGCATTCAACTTGGCGGATCTACATCTTCACGATACCTACTATGTGATCGGACATTTCCACTACGTGGTCGCCCCAGGGATTCTGTTTGGTTTTTTTGCAGGAATCCTACACTGGTATCCCAAATTCACGGGTCGATTCATGAGCAAAACACTCAATCACCTGCACTTTTGGCCTACGTTGATTTGCATGAACATCATCTTTTTTCCGATGCTCGTGCAGGGTATGGCTGGCTTTCATCGTCGTTGGTATAATGGCGGTGATGCTTATCTTGATAAGGCTGCCGACGGTACGAATATCTTTGGACAGACTGTTGTTAGCTATATCGATATGAATATCCCAATGTCAATGGGGGCATGGACGATGGCATTTTTCCAGATTTTCTTCGTTCTCAATCTTCTGCTTTCATGGAAGTTCGGCAAGAAGGTAACCAGTGATAACCCTTGGGATGCCACAACGCTCGAGTGGGCGACGCCGACACCTCCTGGACACGGAAATTTCATTAAAGATCCAGTGACCTATCGCGGTCCGTACGAGTACAGTCGTCCAGATTGTGACGCTGATTTCCTTCCTCAGTGGGTGGAGCCAAAGCACATCGAGCAGCTTGAGGTCGTTGAAAAGTCTGTCTCGACTCATTAAATTCAGGAAAATCTGCGACTCACTCATTACCCGCTTTCAAGCTAACACATGGAAATTCCCTACGTCGTCACTCCCCGCAAGGACACTGGCCTCTTCAACTCGAAGATCGCAATCTGGTTGTTTTTAGCCTCAGAAGTCATGCTTTTTGGCGGCTTCTTTTCGGCTTATGTTTTCCTCCGCCTCGGTGCGGACTACCCATGGCCCGAGCGCACGCTTCCGGTTCTTCCGGGATTGATCAACACGTTCGTGCTGATCGGTTCATCGGTGACGGTAGTGTTTGCATGGGCGGCATTGAAAATGCGTGAGTGGAGAAAATTCCAATTTTTCATGGGGATCACGGTGTTTTGCGCATTGATTTTTATGATTCTCAAAGGCGTAGAATACAACGTGAAGTTTCATCACCAAGCACTACGGCTTACCGACTACTCAGTGATTGAGGGCCACCTTGGAAAAGAAGAAGAGAACGGAAAGCCTGTGCTCGATCACAATGGCAAGGAGGTCGAAGAAAATTTGATTTTTATTGAAACTGAAAAGGTCACTTTTAACACCGTCCGGTTTCATAAGCCATGGGTGGAAGAAATTCTAACTCAGGCTGAACATCATCAGTCGAAACTGGTGCTTGCTGCAGATCTATCGGCAGTGACACAAGAAGGGCAACCTGCTGAAGTTCTTGCTAAGGCGGGTGATCCTCTCTCGATCGAGCTTTTGAATAAGATCCAGAAGTCCTATCTCGCGGCACGCAGTCATAATGCTGCCTATCGCACCGCAGCACTCCGTGAGGAATGGAAGAGCGCTAAAGCAGCAAACCCAGGCAAACGGGGATGGCAAATTGCCTCTGACGTGAATATCGACGCGGATGCTCTAGCTCCGAAATTGCTCACCGAGGTCTCGACGGTTACTTTTGCGGTTAATCCACCGGCTCGTTTTGATTTCCATCCTCGCGATATCAAAGAGGCCGACGGTCAATCACGTATGCGTGACGACACGGTGATTGGCGGAAAGTTGTTAGATAGCCCAATGGTTTTCCACTACGTCGATGCCATCGACTTCCAATTCCTCGCCATGAAAGCGGTCAAAAAGGGTATCGATCCAATCGTGGCCATCGAAAATTCTTGGCTCATCAAAAACGAGGCATTTGCCAAGGAAGCATGGGAATGGAACAAGCTTCAAGTTGCTAAAATTGAGAAGAATCTAATCGATAAATACGGAATCAACAAAAAGACCGGCAAGCCGAATCGTGAGCCAACTTCCAAAGAGCGCTACAGAATTGGCTGGAAAGACTTTGTTGCGAAGGCTGACGGAGTCGACCGTGATAAAGAAAAAATCAAACTCAAGGAGGAGTTCATGGGCCCTGATTACAGTGAACGTGAGTCTAAGGAAACTTTTCCTCATCTATCGGTGCCACGGGATCAAATTGGATTTGCTGCAAAGTTTACACCGGCATGGAATACTTACTATGCGCTTTATTTTACCATCACCGGTTTGCATGGATTGCACGTGATCGGTGGAGCGCTGGTCTTGGCTTACTACTTATTCTTCGGTAGGAAGATGTATATGGAAAACCCCGAGTGGCTTGCCAATCGAGTAGAAATCGGTGGGCTTTTCTGGCACTTCGTCGATCTTGTCTGGATCTTCGTTTTTCCTATTCTTTATTTGATGTGATTCCTAATTCTTGAACTATAATTTCTAATCAAATGGCTGATACACCTGAAGCAATCAAAAAATCTGTTCGGACATACTTGTTTGTCGGTGGAATTTTATTCCTTGGAACGATTATCACAGTGCTAGTCGCGACTGTGCCGATGCTGGACGTCGGTCAGCATGGATTTGACAAGTGGGATTGTATTCTCGGGCTAACAATCGCCACGACGAAAGCTTTCCTAGTTGCATTCATCTTTATGCACCTCAATCATGAAAAGAAGGCTGTTTACTGGCTTTTTGGCTCAGGGGTATGTATGGTGTGCAGTCTTGCTGGTCTCACGGCATTGGCTCTTGGTGATCCCATTTTTGATAACTTTTTCTACTCGGGTCACTAACCTTGGCTTTCAAAACTTATGTCGCTCAAAGGATTCCATCTTGTCTTCGTAACGCTTAGCACACTCATGTGTATGTTTCTAGCAGTGTGGTCATACATGCTTGCGCCAGAACCGTCAACGATGGCTACGATCCTTGGAGTGGTTGGAGTAGTCGGAACTATTTTGATGCCAATTTACGGAGTTTGTTTCTACCGGAAAATTTCTCGAATTCACATTTAAACTTTAACTTTTATGATGATTCAATTCTTCGCTTGTTCGACTTGTCGCGTCTCGATGATCGATGGCGGCGGCGACGCTGCTGGATGGTCGATTTTCTTTTTATTATTGGTTATTTTGAGTATTCTGAGTGGCATTGGATTTTTCATGGTCCGCATCGCCCAGCGACAAAAGCAACATTTCGACCCCACACTTTCGGATGACTATGTGAATCCCTCGGTTCGGAGTTGATCGCATCATTTTTAATTTAGCATTCAAGTATTAGCATTTTACAACTATGAGTCCTTCAAAGTTTTTAGGTATTCCAGAAAATTTCTCCGCCCATGGTGGACAAGTTGATCACATGATCGATGTGGTGCATTGGTTCATGATCGCTCTTTTCGTGGGGTGGACTTTATTTTTCTTTTACTGCATCTTTCGCTTTTGGCATAAAAATAACCCGAAAGCGTCTTATGAAGGCGTAAAAAGCCATCTTTCCAGTCACTTGGAAATTGGTGTGATTATCATCGAAGCGGTTCTTTTGTTAGGTTTTGCATTTCCCTTATGGGCTGAGCGCGTTGATAGTTGGAAAGAAGTTCAGAGTCTTAATCCGGTTCGTGTCCGTGTGGTCGGTTGGCAGTTTGGTTGGACTTATCATTACCCAGGTGCAGATAACAAATTTGGCAGAATCGATCCGAATTTGATTTCGGGCACCAATGATCTTGGAATCGATTACACCGACCCAAATGCCTTGGACGACTTCACCAGTCCTATTCTTAAGCTCCCGGTGAATCAACCTGCGGTTCTCAACATCGGTACGAAGGATGTGATTCACAACTATGCGATTGTCCCAATGCGTATTCAACAGGATGCAATCCCGGGTCGCGAGATTCCGATGTGGTTCACCCCAATTAAAACGTTAGAGACTTTCGTTGTCTGTGCTCAGCTTTGCGGCGAGGGTCATGCAAACATGGTTGGATCGATGGAAGTGATGTCTCAGGCGCGTTATGACTCCTGGTTTAAAGATCAAACAGATACTGCGCTCAAATTGCACAGCAGTAAACTACCGGCCGTGGCGAGCACGCAGAACTAGTTAATTCTAGTGGCTGATTTTACTGAAATCGATTGCGATGACTTCCGTAATCTTCTGATCGAGATAGGTAATACTCGGATGCCCTTCGGTAAGTTTGGAATTAAGTCTTATCCACCATCTGGGGTTCCCATTATGGATTTGCCACAAGAATATTTGTGCTGGTTCATGGGGAAGGGGTTCCCGAAAGGTCGTCTTGGAGAACTGATGGCCCAAGTCTGCGAAATCAAATCTGTTGGCATGGACTCTGTGTTTGATCCAGTTCGTCGGATCAATGGTGGGCGTTTCCGCTTGCGGCCGATTCGACGTAAAGGCTTCGATTTTGAGTAATAGTTAGATTCCTGAAGAAGGACCGGCTGCAGGCAAATGTGGTGTTCGGCGCCACTGCATGAGAATGTTGGCAGCCAGAATCATTCCTCCGCCGGTTAGGATCGCTTGTGTCATTTGTTCGTTTGGATAAGTTGTTTTGATGAATTTACCGAGCATGGCTGGCAGGAATAATACGAGAAGCGCGGTGAAGACTGGTTCCATGGTATAGATCAATCCGGCTTCGGTTGCTGGCACTTTTGGTTGCCAAGTATTCATGATGAGATAGGCACCTACTGAGCTGAAGACGGAGAGGCAGCCTACGATGGTAAGTGCTGAGATCGATGCACCAGCAGTGAAAAAAGCTTCTGCATTTGGTGCAACGCTGACTGTGATTGGTACGAACAGTATCGCGATGCTTAGAAACATGATGAACGTGACGGCAGATCCACGGTTGTCGGTGTATTGTGGATTTTCTAACGAAATAATTTGAAACGTGAAAAAAAATGCCGCGCACAAGGTTTCGATTTCTCCACGCCCAAGATTGAGATGGCCTGGACGTAGGCCGGCGAGGGATGCCGCGCCAGTGATGACGAGAACAGTCGCTACGATCACACGTAGGGTGGGTGTTTTGCGGGATTTGATACAAGCGAACAGTGGAAGCAAAATGCAATAGGCTTGAGTGAGAAAGGCTGAGGTTGAAGCGTCGGTGTATGCGAGTGCGTCGGCTTGAAGCCACATGCCAGTTCCACCGAAAAAAGCGAGTATCATGCCCTGGCGTATTTCATTACGTGAAGGCAATTTATTGAGAAGCACCCATGGTAGGAGGATGAATGCCCCGAGACCAAAGCGTGTGAGTTGCAACCACGATGCGAGAAACAAGGTCGACAATTCAGGCAGTCGCGAGGATTGTTCCAAGTGGAGTGCTTTCATTAAGGGAAAACTGATCGCCCAGAGAATGCAGGCGATAATGAGGAGAAGAGGAGCCATTAGATTTGCGTGAGGATGCTTTTTTTGTGCCAACCCAGCAAGCGATGAATTTTCTCTGGCTTGCTATCCCCACGTACTCTGTTTAAAAAAAACTGGTGAATTTATTGATACACACAAGACGACAGTTTCTCCGTGGCGCGGGTGCATGGATGGGAGCTTCGGCATTGGGATTTGCTGCGGATGATGATAAAATCAAAACGAT
>VFJU01000281.1 GCA_009885905.1 Verrucomicrobiota bacterium | reverse complement strand
CTGAGGAGGTCGGGACGGTTGGGGGTAACTTCTAACTCTAGCAGAGTATCTGATTCAAAGAGTCGTTTGACGGGTAGGCCAATTTCCGAATCGGGCGGGAGGATGAGCAGGCCATCTTCTCCGGCGGGAAGTCCGATTTCGGCGGCGGCGCAGAGCATGCCTTTGGATTCGACCTTGCGCATAATGGTCTCGCCGATGGTGAAACCGCCGGGGAGTTCCGTACCGGGAAGGGCGCAGGGGACTTTGTCGCCGACTTTATAGTTCTGCGCTCCGCAGACGATCTGGCGCAAATTTGGTTCGCCGCAGTTGACTTGGGTGACTTTGAGGCGGTCGGCATTCGGGTGCTGGACAGCTTCCATGATCTGGGCGACGACAATTCGTTCCGATGCGATTCCTTTGGAAATGATGCCCTCGACTTCAACGCCAGCGAAGGTGAAGAGGTCGTCGATTTCCTTGATAGATTTGCCGGAAAGATCGAGGTGAGTTGCGAGCCAGTTGAGAGAGATGTTCATGAAAGAAAGGAAGATTTTTTTAACCGCATATATCGGTGTTCATCTGAGGTTCAAATTATTTTTAGTCGAGAGACGAAGTCTGGTTAGAGTTTGAGGATGGCTTTAAGCTGTGAGGTGAAAATGCCTTCGTCCATGTTGGTGCCATCGGAGTTTAGGAGTTTGAGAGTTTCGTTTATGACAAACTGGGAGGTGGACGGATCGGCGAAGAGTGGCGAAAGTTCTTCCAGGTAGATTCTCACTTGCTCGGTCGATCCGGCTACGTCTCGGGCTCGGGCAATGGAAGAGCTAATATGGAGCGACGGGCTTAGATTTTCGTCCCAGCTTATTCCGTCGATTTCCTTTTGGATTGCCTCTTCTTCTAACAAGGAGAAATGGCCGTCGATGCACATGGCGAGGACGAGAATATCGGCGAAGGCTTCTGATTGTTTTTGAGTGAGTGTCACGATAGTATGTTTTAAGCGAATTGTTTGAGAAAGCGGGCGTCGTTTTCTATTAAGAGGCGGATGTCTTTGATGCCCCAGCGGATCATGGCGAGGCGGTCGAGACCCATGCCGAAGGCGAATCCTGTGACCTTTTCTGGGTCGAAGGTGTTGTCTTTGCGGGAAGTGTTGATGGCTTGAAAGACGGCGGGATCGACCATGCCGCAGCCTGCGACTTCGATCCAGCGTGGGGCTTGACCTTTGATTGTTAGTTTTACGTCGATTTCAAAACTCGGCTCGGTGAAAGGGAAAAAGTGCGGGCGGAATCGGACTTCGGTTTGCGTTCCGAAGAGTTCGCGGAGAAAATATTCAAGCGTACCTTTGAGGTCGGGTAGGGAGACGTCGGTGTCAACGTAGAGACCTTCTAACTGCGTGAAGACTGATAGGTGGGTGGCATCAATTTCATCGCGGCGGTAAGCGGAGCCTGGGCAAATGATGCGAATTGGCGGGCTCTGAGTTTCCATGGTGCGGATTTGCACGCTGGACGTGTGGGTGCGGAGGAGTTTTCCCGAGTTGAAATAGAAGGTGTCTTTTTCGTTTCTAGCAGGGTGGTCGGCCGGGGTGTTGAGGGCGTCGAAGCAATGGAACTCGTCTTCGATTTCCGGGCCATCTGCTAGAGCGAATCCCATGCGGCGGAGAATGAGGATGGCTTCGTCGCGGATGAGGGTGAGCGGGTGGAGTGAGCCAGTGTGGAGTTGGCGAGCCGGAAGGGTGACGTCGATGCCGGCGAGTGCGGCGCGGTCTGCGATTTCACGGAGGGTGATCTGTTTTTCCTCCAGAGCTGTGGTGATCGCGGTGCGTGCGGCGTTTAGAAGTTGGCCGACGGCCGCCTTGTTTTCTTTGGGAACATCCTTGATGCCAGCGGCGGCGAGGGTGAGGGTACCTTTTTTGCCGAGGACGACCACGCGTGCGTCATCTAGCGCACGTTCGTCCGCAGCGGCGGTGATTTGTGCGAGTGCTTGGGATTGGATGGCTTCGATTTGCTCCTTCATGTGAGGCGGAGGAAATAGCCCGAAACGTGCTGGTGGTCAAAGCCTAGCTTCACAACGAGCGAGAGACGGCTTCTGCGGCGGTGGTGAAAGACGGGAAATGCGGCATCCAGCCAGTGGCGCGGAGTTTTCCGTTGGAAACTTGCTTGTGCGTCCATCCGCGCTTGCGGTTGAGGTCTCGCGGGCCGGATGGAGGTAGGGGTAATGAGAAAATTTCGGCTAATTTTTCATAACACTCGAGCTGGGTGAGGGGCGTGGAATCGCAGAGGTTGTAGATTTCCCCGTGGGGCAATGGCCGTGATGTGGCGAGATGAAAGATCGCCCGTGCAGCGTCGTCGCGGTGGATCTGGTTGAGAAAGCGCCGACCGTCCTCCTCGATGACCGCGTCACCGCTCAGGAACTTTTTCAAGATCACGCTGCGTTGCGGTCCATAGATGCCTGCCAGCCGCGTGACGATACCTCCAGCCGCGAGAGTAATGCGCTCCGCCTCTAACAGCAAAGCGCCGGTTTCGCGGTCGGGAATAGCGAGGTCATTTTCCGTGACGACGGACCCGTCGGTCTGGGCATAGACCGAAGTGCTAGAGGTGAAAAGTAATGGAACGCCGGGAAATTGGCGGGTGAGATTTTGGCAGCCATCGACATAGACGCGTTGGTAGGCCTCCGCGCCACCGCGACCTGAAGCAGCGCAGTGAACGATGAAATCCGCGTTCGGCAGTTTCGTGACATCGTCCATGTTGGCGACATCACATGCGAGCGTGTCGTCATTTCCTGAGAGTGATGTGGCGGCCACCTGCCAGCCGTGTTCGCGGAATTCGTGGGTGATGGCTTGGCCGAGATAACCGTGACCGACGACGAGAAGTTTCATGGAGTGAGGCAACCGAAATATGAGATAGAGATCAATCTTGAATCGGAATCGAATTGTGCCCCTAGAAATTTTGAAAACTTCCGCTGGGTAATCGGCAGGAGATTGGTTAATATTTCGGTAATAAATGAACTTCAGCCTCGACCCCTACAACATTCTTGCTGGCTTCATTTTTGGCACGATCGGTTGGGGAGCTTTGTCCTACGGGCGCCGTTTGGACTTGTGGCAGCCGAAATCGATCGGGGTGACCCTGATGGTTTATCCGTATTTCTTTAGCAATGCGTGGTTGCTATGGGGGATTGGTGTCGGCTTGTTGGTGGCGCTTTGGTTTTACCATGACGAATGAGACCATCGGAATTCCCTTGGCAGATGGGTCACTTTTCACGTTAGTTTCTCCCGCCCATGCCAACCGAAGCGATCCTTTCCACCGTGCGCCAATTTTTAGAATTGGATCCAACTGTGCGGATGACCTTGGAGCCGATCAAGCGCGGGGCGTCGGGTCGTACGATTGTTCGGGTGAAGACTCCCGGGCATGAGCCATTCATCGGTGTCCACTGGAACGAGGATCGCGAGGACAATTCGCAGTTTATTCCTGTCGCGCAGTTTTTAAAACAGGCGAAATTGCGAGTGCCGGCGATCATTCATGAGCGGGCAAGGTATCGTGTGGCGCTTGTCGAGGATCTTGGCGATGTGGATTTGTTGTCGCTCAAGGATCGACCGTTTGCTGAGCGCCTGCCACTTTATCGCTCGGCTTTCGAGCAGGTGGATAAATTGTTTTATGCCAAGCCAGCGAAAGATTTCCACTTGATGGCACCTTTCGACGCGGCGTTATACCGCTGGGAGCAAAATTATTTTTTCGAATACATGGTGGAAGAATTTCTCGAGATGGATGCCACTGCGTTGCGAGAAAACAAAGAGTTTGTAGCATTATCGGAACGGTTAGGCACGGTCGCACGGCATTTGGTTCACCGAGATTTTCAGTCGCAAAATCTCATGGTGAAGGACGACCAAGTTTGGCTCATCGACTTTCAAGGACTGCGACGTGGGCGGCAGGAATATGATCTCGCATCATTGATTTTCGATCCCTATCTCGACCACACCGCAGACGAGCGAGAGCAGTTGCTGACGCTTTGGGAAGACATCGCGGATGAACGTCCGTTAGAAACATTGTTTCACGAGTGTGCCGCACAGCGTTTGATGCAGGCACTTGGGGCATACGGAAATATTGTCAAGAACCGTGGCGATGAATGGTACAAGCCCCACATCGCGACCGCTGGTCGCTTGCTTGGCGAGGTGACAGCAGGAACTTCGTTAGAAAATCCGCTCGCGCCAGTTCTCGCGGCGATCCGCCAAAAGATCCAGTGACGGGTCTGAGTCATCGTCGTTTGTGTGTAGGCATTGCTGCGACGGTCGCGGCATTTGGAGTTTGGAAATATGCCCCTGGCACGTTGTTAGACCGTTCTGGATTCATGACGGTGGTGGACGGCGTCGCGAATCCTCCGTTTTTTGTTTCTGGTTCGGGCGGACACGTTTCTCCCTGGCAGTTGCAGACATTCTCCTCAAACTCCAAGCCCGACAAGCGTCAGGCGCCGGTGATAGTCTCACTTGGTGACGATGTGGATGGCATTTTTCAGAGCTCACCGCTCGCGCCAGTGGACTTCGCGGTGGTGCTGAGAAATTTCCAACGTCTAGGAGCGAACAAAGCGGCCACGGCTGCGGTTCTCGCGTGGGAGGTTCCTGATCCTAGTGGCTTGTTAGCTTTGGAAAAATGCTTGGAGCGCTTTGAATCATTGGTGATGGCGGCACCCCTATCTCGTGGTGCGGTTTCGTCTATCATGCCGCCATCTTTCCGGCGGGCTTCAGTTCCGCTCGCCGCGATTCATGGTGACGTTAATGCCTTACCGATAGTCAACCGCATCGCTTTGCCAGGAGTACTGTTAGGTGGTGAGGCAACGCTCGCAGGATTTTCTGTGCTCGAGTCGGAAGACTCATCTCGTTATGCGCCGCTGTTGGCTCAATGGGGAGACCGTGTGGTTTTTTCTTTCTCGCTTCTTACGGTGCTTCAACGGCTGAATTTATCTATCAGTAAAGTGGAAGTCCGGCTTGGTGAATCGCTCAAGCTAAGCGCGAATGGACCTATTGTTAGAATTGATAAATACGGTCGTCTTGCTGCGCCGCTGCAACCGCTTGCTGCCTACGCGGAAATTTCTGCAGAGGACTTGATCGATGGTGGTGAAGATCTTTTTCCGAAACAAGCGCCGGATCCTGTGATTTTACGCGACGACCGAACTGCGGCGGAGACTGCGACGCGTAAATTCTCAAGGATGCTCTCCTACACGATCGCTGCTCTGGCTTGTGATGATGGTCTGTCTCGTTTGCATCCCTATCCGAGGCTTCGACTGGGATGGGAAATTGGCATTTTGTTAGTTTATATTATTTTGCTAACTGTTATTTGTGGAGCTTCGAGTTTCGTTCGTGGGCTCGGCTTTATCGCGCTTGTTGGAGTTTGCCTTTCCGCCCAGTGGATCGCAGTTGGGATGGTCTCGGTCTGGTTGCCGGGTCTTGCGATACTCGCAGCGATCGCCGCCGCCGTGATCGCCGGAAATTTCAGTGTCTGGTATCAATCTCGGCGCCGCTTGGATCAACAGGCTTGAAAGTTTTCGCCAGCGATGGAAAAAATAACCTCTCAACCGCCACGACCCCATGGAACCGACCGCCAAAGCCAAGACACTCATCGAAGCGCTGCCTTATTTACAGGCGTTCCGCGGAAAAACCTTGCTCATCAAGCTGGGTGGCTCCGCGATGGAGGATCCGAGCTTGGTGTCTCGAGTGATGCGCGACATCGTTTTTCTTGAACTCGCCGGCATTTACCCCGTCGTGGTGCACGGCGGCGGCAAGGCGATCTCCGCAGCGATGGAGGCCGCGGGGCTTGAGGCTAAATTTGTTGGGGGATTCCGTGTCACCACGGAGGCGGCGATCGATATTGTTGCTCGCGTGTTGTCCGAGGAAATTAACCCCAGCCTCGTCCAGATGGTTTGCGCTTGCGGTGGCAAGGCCGTCGGCATCCCGGGCGATAATGTGTTCGTTGGTGAAAAAGTCAAAGGAACCGACAGCGCGGGCAACTGCGTTGATATTGGACGAGTTGGCGAGGTGGTAGGTTGTCAATTATCGAATATCATCGCTGCGCAACAGGCCGGCATCATCCCAGTCATTTCTCCGCTGGCGGTGGAACTCGCTACTGGCAAGCAGCTTAATATCAACGCGGATCTCGCTGCTGCGGCTCTTGCAAAGCAGCTCAAGGTGGCGAAATTGATCTATCTTTCGGACGTCCCAGGCCTCCTTGAGGACATGAATGACTCGGGCTCGTTGATCAAGTCGGTGACACGAAATGAGGCGCAGGAAATGATCGCAAACGGCACGATTTCGGGCGGCATGATCCCAAAAGTCAGTAGTGCGATGGATGCGCTTAACGCCGGAGTCGGCAAGGTCCACTTCGTCGATGGTCGCTTGCAGCACGCTTTGTTGCTGGAGATTTTCACCGACGGCGGCATCGGTACCGAGATTTTGCAATAGACGCCTGACACCGCCACAATTGTTTCGCGACGCGCTCGACCGCCGAGGGAAACCCCTGTTAATTCCTTTCCGCCGTGACTCAAAGCCAATCCAATCCAACCGTCTGGACTCCCGACCTTGAAATCAAGGACGCGCAACTCATTTTCAACCGCGTCTGGGGTGGATTGCAAAAAGAAATGGGCAGGGAGAATCTGCATTTTCCAAGAGAACTAATCCTGTTAGGTGGTGCGCCCGGTTCTGGTAAGGGGACCAACACCGCATTCATCTGTGAAGTACGCGGAATTTCTGCTCCACCGATTGTGATTAGCGAACTGCTAGATTCTCCTGACGCTCAGAAAATCAAGTCAGCCGGTGGCATGGTTGGCGATGAGGAAGTCCTCCGTTTGTTACTGAGTGAGTTGCTAAAACCCGAATTTCGCGATAGCGTCGTGCTCGATGGATTTCCTAGAACGACAGTCCAAGTGGAGTGTTTAAAATTATTTTACGATCAAATGATTTTACTCCGGCGCGAGTTTTCTAACACACCAAAAGCACATTATTTTAGGCAGCCGACATTTCACATCATGGTGTTGTTCGTGGATGAGGCGGAGAGCATCAAACGCCAACTGAAGCGCGGCCAAGAAACCTTGATCCGTAACGTTGAGATCCGCCATTCTGGGATAGGGGAACTCGAAGAGGAGCGTAACACCGACTTCGATCCAGAACTCGCCCGTAACCGCTACCGGACGTTCAAAGAGAAGACTTACGATGCGCTCGTATCACTCAAGCAAATCTTCCATTATCACTTTATCAACGCCCAAGCGTCGATCGAAGTGGTCCAACAGAATATCATCCACGAGCTGGAATATCAGAGCTCTCTGGAACTTGATCCGCGCACTTATGATTCGCTCAGGCATATCCCGCTTGCTGATGAAATCGTCCAGAATGCCCGACAGGAACTTGTAAATCGGTTAGATGGCTATCAGGTCGAGCATCCGCAAATCGTTCAGGAGGTTGTTGAATTCATTCAAGTGAAAATGATGCCAACAATCAAACGCTACGCCGTGAGTGGTCGTGCGATGATCAACACTGAAAAGCCAATCTTCAACAACTCGCTCGCCATCGCGATCCTCATCGATATTTTTTCCGAACGAGGATTTCGCGCTAGCGTTGACATCCACCGTCAAGAAGTCCCAGAGCGATTTGACTTGGTCACTGGTAAAATTGAAACGCGGACCAAGCGAGTTTACCGGATCATGGTTCTTTTCAATGGATCAAAAATCCGCCGAGGTTAATCTAGCATATCACCCAACTACATTATTATCATTATTTCACGCACATAACCATGAGTCATCCATTAGAACATTTTCGTAAAAACATCGGAGAGGAAATCAAGGTTGCCGAAGCCAGCTTGGCAAAGGCGGTTCATCACCTCTCAGCGTTGACAGAAAGCGGTGTCGAAGCCATTGAGAATCAGTTAGGTGAGACGATGCTCAAGTGTGAGGCCAAGCGCGCTCAAGCAGAGCAAGCAGGACAGCGGATCAAACTTTTCTTGGAAGAGAAGACCGCACACGCAATTGCCAAGTACGAAGAGTGGAAGACGGATCAGGAAATTGAAAAGTTAGAAAAGCATGCCGACAAAAGAGAGAGCCAAGCCGTCGATGCCATCATCGTTGCAGCCTATGCTCTGATGGAGGCCGAGATAGCGATCATGGAAGCGCTGAAGGCCCGCAAAACGGCTATCGAAGTGGCTGGCTGACATCGGGAAGGCGGAACTTGGAGATGAAGTAGCCATCAATTTGCAAAATTGAACTTGAAGTGTTCAAATGATTACCTTTTATACACCGTATGGGTCAGCAATCACTATCGGGGCGCCTTAAACAAACCTTCGGCTACGACGAGTTTCGTCCACTACAACGCGAGATCATGGAGGTATCTCTCGCGGGCCGAGATGCTGTAGCGATTTTACCAACGGGTGCTGGCAAAAGTCTTTGCTATCAACTACCTGCTCTCGTCCGCGACGGACTCACGGTGGTGGTCTCTCCGTTGATCGCGTTGATGAAGGATCAAGTGGATCAATTAGAAGCAAGCGGAGTCGCAGCGACTTTCATCAACTCGTCTCTTGATGGAGAGGAAGCCAGACGCCGACTCGCTGGACTTGATGCTGGAGAGTATCAATTGCTTTATGTGGCACCTGAGCGATTGATGTTAGCGGATTTCTTAGACCGCTTACAGGCTTGGAATATTGCAGCACTGGCGGTGG